>CADCQH010000169.1 GCA_902803605.1 uncultured Bacteroidales bacterium
ATTTATACAAAAACAACGTAGAATCTCCCCCACAAACATTCTACTCCTCCCATTTAGGGGAGGCGGGGGAGGGGTCTGAATGAGCGAGGATTATAACGACAACGAAGAAATCATGGAAGAGCCATTGGAGGACGAGGCTTTGGATGCTTCTCCTCCTATCAGCGGACAGCCGCCAAAGAGCGACTACGACCCCACCATGATGAAAGACAGCATCACTCATCACCTGAGTGGCATGTATCAGAACTGGTTTCTGGATTACGCCTCGTACGTGATCCTGGAACGTGCCGTGCCGCACATCATGGACGGCCTTAAGCCCGTGCAGCGACGCATCCTGCACTCGATGAAGCGGATGGATGACGGACGCTACAACAAGGTGGCTAACATCGTGGGACACACCATGCAGTTCCACCCTCATGGCGATGCCTCCATCAAGGACGCACTGGTGCAGATGGGACAGAAGAACCTGCTCATCGACTGCCAGGGCAACTGGGGCAACATCCTGACGGGTGACGATGCCGCTGCTGGTCGTTATATCGTGGCACGACTCTAAAAGTTTGCGCTCGACGTCTTGTTCAACCCCAAGACCACGGAGTGGAAACTCTCGTATGACGGACGCAACAAGGAACCCATCTCACTGCCGGTCAAGTTCCCACTCCTCCTCGCTCAGGGAGTGGAGGGCATCGCCGTGGGTCTGAGTTCCAAGATTCTGCCCCATAACTTCAATGAACTGTGTGATGCAGCGGTACATTACCTGCACGACGAACCCTTCCAGCTCTATCCTGACTTCCAGACGGGCGGTTCCATCGATGTGTCCAAATACAATGACGGCCAGCGCGGCGGTTCGGTCAGGGTGCGTGCCAAGATAGAGAAGCGCGACAGCAAGACGCTCGCCATCACAGAGATACCCTACGGCAAGACAACGGGTTCTCCTTCAAAACCCAGCCAGTTCATAGACTCCATCCTGAAAGCCATCGAGAAAGGCAAGATCAAAGCTCGCAAGGTGGAAGACCTGACGGCTGCCGGCGTGGAGATTGTCATCCACCTGATGCCTGGTGCATCGAGCGACAAGACCATTGACGCCCTCTATGCCTTTACCGACTGCGAAATCAGCATCTCGCCCAACTGCTGTGTCATCGACGACCGTATGCCCAAGTTCCTCACCGTGAGTGACGTGCTACGCAAAAGTGTTGACTACACCAAATACCTCATCAAGCGAGAACTGGAAATTCGAAGAGACGAACTCTTGGAGCAGCTGCACTTCTGTTCTTTGGAGAAAATCTTCATCGAGGAGCGCATCTACAAGGCCAAGGAGTTTGAGAATGCCAAGACGATGGACATCGCCGTTGACTATGTGGACAGTCGGTTGAAGCCGTTCTATGAACAGTTTGTGCGTGAGGTCACAAGGGATGACATCCTGAAACTCATGGACATCAAGATGGCACGCATCTTGAAGTTCAACAAGGACAAGGCCGACGAACTCATTGCCCGTCTGAAGGCAGAACTGGAACAGATAGAACGCGACCTTGCCAACCTGGTGGAGGTGACAGCCGAGTGGTTCCGCTTCCTCAAGAAGAAATATGGTGCTGAGCATCCACGCCTGACGGAGATTCGCAACTTTGACACCATTCAGGCGGCAACGGTGGCTGAGGCCAACCAGAAACTCTACATCAACCGCACTGAGGGATTCATCGGAACAGGTCTGAAGAAAGACGAGTTCCTGACCAACTGCTCCGACATCGACGACATCATCATCTTCTACAAGGATGGCACCTACAAGGTCATCAAGGTGGCAGAGAAGGTGTTCATCGGCGAGACGGAGCGCAGCAAGGCTGAGAAGCGGAAAGTGGAGGTCATCCATGTGGGCGTTTTCAAGAAAAACGACACACGCACCATCTACAACGCCACCTACAAGGACGGTGCATCGGGTGTGACCTACATCAAACGGTTCAATGTGTCGAGCGTGACCCGTGACCGTGAATATGACCTGACCATGGGAACACCCAAATCTAAGGTAACATGGTTCTCCGCCAACAAAAACGGTGAAGCAGAAATCATCAAGATAACGCTGAAGCCACAGGAGAAACTCAAGAAACTGATTTTTGAGAAGGATTTCAGCGAGGTGGAAATCAAGGGCAGGACGGCACGTGGCAACCAATTGACCAAGCATGAAATTTACCGCATCCAACTGAAGGCGCACGGCGGCAGCACCTTGGGCGGCCTCAAGGTGTGGTGGGATCCTGATGTTCAACGCATCAACTACGACGAGCATGGTGAGTATCTGGGTGAATTCCTGAACAATGACCAGATTCTGGTGGTGTTGAAGACAGGTGAATATTACCTGACAAACTTCGACACGAACAATCACTATGAGCAGAACGTCCTGCGTATCGAAAAGTATAAGTCCAAGAAGGTATGGACGGCTGTGCTGTGGGATGCAGAAAACCAAAATCAGCCGTACATCAAGCGCTTTGTCTTCGATGACTTGAAGAAGAAGCAAAGTTTCTTGGGCGAGAATCCTGACAGCACACTGATTCTCCTGACAGACACCCCATACCCGCGCCTCGAACTGACGTTCAACGAGCCAGACACCTTCCGTGGTCCACAAATCATCGAGGCGGAAGAGTTTATTGGTGTCAAGGGCTTCAAGGCCAAGGGCAAGCGCCTCACCACTTACTCCCTGGCACAGGTCAAGGAACTTGAGCCGACCCGAGTGCCAGACGACGAGGTGGAGGAAGAGACGATAGAGGAGGTGGAAGAGGTGATAGATCCCGACGAGGGAAAGAGCGACGGCGATATCCGCGATGAGTTAACAGGTCAACTCAAACTCTTCTGATGAAACATCTATATAAAGTCATACGGCATCAAGGCTTGGCAATGGCAACGCTGCTATTGCTGAGCCTTTGTGCTTACGGACAAGAACCTCAATCCTCAATCCTTAACCCTCAACCGAACAAGGAGGTGCTCCATTCCTCCATGATAGGCATAGGCTCCTCCAACGTTCTGGATACATACCTCTCTTCATATAACTATACCGGCAAGGACTTTCGCATTCAGCGTGAGACGATGCGCATGACCAACTTATGGAAAGGGCGAGTGTCCAACCAGTCACTCATCGACCTCAATGTTGACTTCAACAAGAATCACGCCCGCAACATCGACGAGTATGCCGGAGGCATCCGCTACTCACAAGGGTGGTTCTACAACTTCATGAGCGGCAACACCGTCAATCCCGTAGAACGGTCGGATGCTCGTTTCAACTTTGCAGCAGGTCTGGCGGCATCCGGCTATTTGGGCGTGGTGTATATCGACCGTTCGGGCAACAACCCTGCTCAGGCGAAGGCTGACCTGATGATTGACGTAAGCGGTCTGGCCACTTACGACATGGTGATTGCCCGACATCATTACCTATGGCGCTATCAGGTCTCGTTCCCACTCATGGGCATCGCCTTCTCTCCCAACTATGGACAGAGTTACTATGAGGCTTTCGTAGCGAAGCACTATGACCATAATGTCGTGTTCGCCTATTTTGGCAACATGCCATCCATGCGCCACAAACTGACCCTCGACATCCCCGTCAGGCGTTACACCCTACGCATAGGTTATGTCGCACAGTTCAACCAATCCACGTTCAATCACCTGAAGTATCACAGTTATTCCCATGACTTCATGATTGGCTTTAACAAATACCTGTACCGCCGATGAAACGCCCATTGCATCACATATTGAGACTACTTGCCAGCATCCTCACGATGACCGTTCTATTGCTGACAGCCTGCGTGCAGGAAGACTTCTACGACAACACCCGACGGGGCAACTACGAGGCGCTCTGGCGCATCATGGACGAACACTACTGCTTCTTCGACTACAAGCAACAGGAGTTGGGGGTGGATTGGGATGAAATTCATGCCCGCTATTCCTACCAAATCAATGAGCAGATGAGCAACGCCCAGTTGTTCGAGGTGCTCTGCAACATGCTGGCAGAACTGGAGGACGGACACGTCAACCTCAGCGCATCCTTCGACTTCGGACGCAACTGGAGCTTCTATGAAGATTACCCAGAGAACTACAACGACAGTATCGCCAAACTCTACTTGGGGCATCACTACCAGATTGCTTCTGGACTGAAATACATCATTCTGGACGATAACATCGGGTATGTACGGTGCGAATCATTTGAAGAGGGCATCGGCGACGGAAACGTGAGCGTCATGCTGCAAAGCCTTGCCACCTGCAACGGACTCATCATTGATGTGCGTGGTAACGGAGGCGGACAACTCACCAAGGCTCGCACCTTGGCTTCCCATTTCACCAACGAACGGCTGCTGGTGGGATACATCTCCCACAAGACCAACAAAGGTCGCAACGACTTCTCCTCACCCAAGGCCGAATACCTCGACCCTGCCTCCGACGGCATCCGCTGGCAGAAACCAGTCGTGGTGCTCACCAACCGAGCCGTCTATTCTGCCGCCAACGACTTCATCAAATGCATGAAACTATGCCCTGACGTCACCATCATGGGCGACCGAACTGGCGGAGGGTCTGGTATGCCCTTCAACCGTGAATTGCCCAACGGATGGACTGTCCGCTACAGTGCTGTGGTGTATTACGACAAAGACATGAAACATACAGAATTTGGCATCGCACCCGACATCACCATCTCCATGTCTGGGGCTGACCTTGCACAGAAAAAGGACACTTATATCGAAAAGGCACGAGAATATTTGTCCACGTCCAAATAAAGTGTTACCTTTGCACCGTCTTCGCCAGTTACTGGCAACCTTAAACCTAACAAGCGCTTGTGGCGGAATTGGTAGACGCGCCAGACTTAGGATCTGGTATCTCCGATGTGCAGGTTCGAGTCCTGTCAGGCGCACA
>CADCQH010000170.1 GCA_902803605.1 uncultured Bacteroidales bacterium
GAAAGAAGCCTACCACGATACTGAAGAAGTATCCGGATGCGATACTGGCAGATGTGACGAGTGGGGCGAAGGATGGACTGGTGAAACGCGGAGGCACTCTATGGAATTCCTGATGACATCCGCCAAAAGGGAATGAGCTTTCTGCCACAGGATTTCAAGAGGGTGGTGGAAGATTTTGAGAAGAAATATGGGCGTGGATAGAGTTGTGTGGACTGGCACAAAACAAAAACCTTCATATGACATAATTATCATGCCCACCATCTTTTCTTCCTTCAGATGGAGGATTTAAGACGGAAAGAGCTTGGAAGGCTGGAGGCTGTCCTAAGAGCCGATAGAACTCAAATCTGCATAGGAGGGGATGTCGTTTAGAAACGTGTAGGTGCCGTCTTGAAGGTTGACCTGGCAGCAGTAGTGCTTCAGACCGTTGCTGACCGCAAGGAACTCCACCTCGAGCACCATGTTGTAGCGGCAAATCTGCTCGAACACCCGTTGGGTGATGTCCACGTCGGGGCGCTTGTACTCTATGATCATCAGTGGTTTCAAAGCCTCCTGACGATAGACCACGGTGTCGCAGCGGCGACTCATGCCGTTCAGCGTCACTGCCACCTCGTTGCCCATGAGCGTGGGGGAGTAGCCCTTGTGGTCGATGAGGAAATGGACAAAGTGCTGGCGCACCCACTCCTCTGGCGTGAGTGCCACGAACTTGTGGCGAAGAATGTCCATGACCTTCACCATCCCGTCCATCTTCTTGATGTTCGCCTCGAAGGGAGGCAGATTCAGCGGCTGCATCATGGGGCAGTGCGGTTTTGCATCGCAAAGTTACGAGTAAACGGGCACAAAGCCAAGAAAAGGGAGAATAATGTTGATTTATTGGCCGTGGATTGTCATTTTTTGAGGCAATGTGGTGGCTGATTTGACCGAAAATCCGTAACTTTGTCACCTGCTTTGTGACACGTATGAAAAGAATCTGTGACTTCATAGCCCGTTGGATGGGCGTGCTTGTGCTGGTGACGGCTGTGGTCTCGATGGTTTGGCCTGACGTGCTCATGCCTGTCAGCATGACGCTGATTAATCCGCTTTTAGGAGTGATTATGTTTGGCATGGGACTGACGCTGAAGCCGTCGGACTTCCGTGTCGTGTTCCAGCGGCCGAAGGATGTGCTGATAGGATGCCTGGCGCAGTTCACGGTGATGCCGTTGCTGGCCTGGCTGCTGACGAAGGCCTTTGCCCTGCCCGATGAACTGGCGCTGGGGGTGATTCTCGTGGGATGCTGTCCTGGTGGCACGGCTTCGAACGTCATCACCTATCTGGCTAAGGGTGACCTTGCCCTGAGCGTGGGCATGACAGCCACGAGCACGGTGCTGGCACCCTTGCTCACGCCTGCGCTGGTGTGGCTCATGGCTGGCACGTTTGTCGATGTGGACACCGTCGGCATGTTGCTCTCCATCCTCTATGTGGTCATTGCGCCCATCGTGGTCGGTCTTGCCGTCCAGCGCTTCTTTCCAAAGTTCACGCAGAAGGCTGTGGCATATCTGCCTGCCTTCTCCTCGCTGATGATTGCGGCTGTGGTGGCGCTCATCATATCCCATACGGCTGACCGACTGCTGACCGGTGGACTCATGGTCATTCTGGTCGTGATGCTCCACAACGTGCTGGGGCTTGCTGTGGGCTACCTGCTGGGACGGGTGCTCCGTCTGCCTCACGATAAGCGTGTGGCCATCAGCGTCGAGGTAGGTATGCAGAACAGTGGCTTGGCAAGCAGCCTCGCCACGCTCCATTTCGCCACCTTCCCTATGGCCACCATCCCTGGAGCCATCTTCAGCGTGTGGCACAACATCAGTGGGGCGCTGGCTGCCCGACTCTTTGCCGGACATGCTTCTGAGGACGCCCAAAATCAATTAGAATAACCGTGTAAGAACTCCCAATAACTGCGTAAATATTCTCTCTATGGCACAGGTCAAGATCACACATCGCGAAATCGTGGAGATGATTCGACGAGGAGAGTACAAGCCAATCTTCCTCTTGATGGGGGAAGAGTCGTACTATATAGACCGACTCTCTGAATTCATAGCCGACAATGTGCTGACCCCAGAGGAGAGGGATTTCAACCAAACCATCATCTATTGCACACGCGAAACGAATGTGGCAGACGTGATAAATTGTGCGCGTCGTTACCCGATGATGGCAAAATATCAAGTGGTAATTGTTAAAGAGGCACAGAATTTGTTAAAAATTGACGAGCTGGCTGTCTATGCACAAAATCCAATGGAGACCACAATTTTGGTGATTTGCTACAAAAATGGCAAGGTGGACGGACGAAAAAAGCTGCTGTCAGCCGTTGAAAAGGTGGGTGTCGTCTTCGAAAGCGCCAAATTGAAAGAGGGGATGCTGCCAGGGTTCATCACCGACTACCTGCGACGCAAGCAAGTGAACATTGAGGAACGTGCCTGTTTGATGATGGCCGAGAGTGTCGGCGCAGATCTGAATCGCCTGGTGGGCGAACTGGACAAGCTTGTCCTGGCTTTACCAGCAGGGCAGACACGCATCACGACTGACCTCGTACAAACCCATGTTGGAGTCTCTAAGGAGTTCAATGTGTGGGAGTTAAGAAGCGCAATATCCAGCAAGGATGTGCTGAAATCCAATAAGATTCTATACTATATGGAGCAGAATGAGAAGGCAAATCCACCCGTCATGACTGTCTCCACATTGTTCAATTTCTTTGCCCTGGTCATGCAGGCCTATTACTCGCCTGACCGCACGGAACAGGGACTGTTGAAACATCTGGATCTTCGCCAGACTTGGCAGTTGCGTGAATACACGACCGCCATGCGCCACTATTCTGCCATGAAAGTGATGCAAATCATTGGCAAACTGCGTGAGACAGATGCACGGCTGAAGGGTATCAATCGAGGCAACTTGACGGATGCCGACATCATGCACGAACTCCTCTTTTTCATCCTGCACTAATTTTTTGTTGCGAAAAGAGTCGCCAGAGTTACCTGAATATTTTTGTTCAAGAAAAAGGTTCTAAAAAATCGAAAAGGCAATTTTCGAGTATCGGATAGGGGTGCTGAAAGTTGCTTTTTCTTGTCTCCCAAACGCTATTTTACCTTGATTTTTTAGCCCCAAAATCCTGAACAAAATCTATTTCATCCCAAAAATCGAACAAAAATTTCACCATTCTTTCATCGGAAAATCAGCCATTTACCCCCTGATTTTGCCCTCAAAAACGCCTCTTTTTTCAGCCCGAAATGCTGTCAAAAGCACCTGTGCGATTCTCGCTCAATTGACACCCATTTTGACAAAAATGAAGCCCTGATTTTTTACATTAACATAAATTAAGGCTCAAATGCAGGTA
>CADCQH010000171.1 GCA_902803605.1 uncultured Bacteroidales bacterium
AATAAGGGTCCCTTTTTTCTACGACGGGTTCTAAAACTTTTTAGGACGGGAAGGAAAAATATTTGGAACGCGTCGTAGGAAAATCTGGGACGGGTAGCGTTTTGACGAGACGACGGCAAAGCACCAAAGAGACGACGGCAAAGCACCAGAGAGACGTCGGCAAAGCACCAGAGAAACGACGGCGTTGTTTTGAACTTTAACAACCCAATGGGGAAGGCGATGATGCCCTTGGGAGATGGAAGTAATCCATGAATCTCTTGTTTGTCCGACGGAAAATCCTTAACTTTGCCGCCGAAATGGACAAGAAAGAGATTTATAAAGACAGAATTGACGACATCCTCATCAAGGGAAAGGGCTACCTTGCCCCCAATTTCTCTGCCCAGCAACTGGCGGAGCGGCTCGGCATCTCCATTTTCGCCCTCTCGCGTCTGCTGAAGGCCACATACGGCATGTCGTACAGCGACATTGTACACACGTACCGGATTCAGGATGCCGTGCGATACCTGAAGGACAGGCGTTTTGCCCTCTATTCCATGGACGACATCGGCACGATGGTGGGGTTCAGGAACCGTCAGTCCTTCTTTGCAGCCTTCAAGAAGGCGACGGGAACGACTCCCGACAAGTTCCGCCACACGTGAGCGGCATCGCGTCCCCTCCTGACTCTAATTGTCAATCTACTTATCATGTCAATCCAAATATAATGAAGACAATCGTAAAAACAATGATGATTTCAGCACTTTTGACCACAGCGGCCTGTCCCATGAATGCAGGGAAGCAGAATGCTCCGTCTGCAGCGGACGCCCGGAAGGAGAAGAAATTCGAGTACAGCAACGAGCGGTTCGCCGACTTGCAGATGCTGCGCTACAAGGTGGAGGGATTTGAAGACCTGACCTTGAAGCAGAAGACCTTCATCTACTATCTGCAAGAGGCTGCCCTCTATGGCCGCGACATCCTCTTCGACCAGAACGGGAAGTACAACCTCCGCATCCGCAAGATGCTGGAGGAGGTGTATGTGAACTATCAAGGCGACAAGGAGAGCAAGAACTTCAAGGCATTGGAAGAGTACCTGAAGCGCGTGTGGTTCTCCAACGGCATCCACCATCATTACGGCAGCGAGAAATTCGTGCCGGGATTCACCCGCAAATGGCTGCAGGATGCCGTCAATTGTTCCGATGAAATCGCGGATGTCATTTTCAATCCGAACGTATTGCAGAAGCGTGTCAACCTCGCCGAAGGGGCTGACCTGGTGAAGACGAGTGCCAGCAACTACTACGAGAACGTGACACAGGCAGAGGCGGAAGAGTTCTATGCCCGGCAGAAGGCGAAGGGTGACTCGCTCCACCCCGTCATGTACGGCATGAACTCACGTCTTGTGAAGAACAAGAATGGCGAACTCATCGAGAAAAAGTGGACGGTCAACGGGCTTTACGGCAGTGCCATCAGGAAGATTGTGGAGAACCTGAAGCTGGCACGCCCATTTGCAGAAGACGAGCAGCAGCAGAAGGTAATTGACCTGCTCATTTCTTATTATGAGACAGGCGACCTGAAAACTTTCGACCAGTATTCCATCGCATGGGTGGAGAACACGGCTCCACTGGTGGACTTTGTCAACGGTTTCATCGAGTGCTATGGCGACCCGTTGGGTCTGAAGTGCTCATGGGAAAGCATCGTGAACTTCAAGGATGTGGAGGCCACGAAACGCACGGAGACGCTGAGTGCCAATGCACAATGGTTTGAGGACCACAGTCCCGTGGCTCCTGAATTCAAGAAAGAGAAGGTGAAGGGCATCACTGCCAAGGTCATCAAGGCCGCCATCCTTGCCGGAGACCTCTACCCATCGACAGCCATTGGCATCAATCTGCCCAACAGCGACTGGGTCCGTGCCGAGCATGGTTCCAAGTCGGTGACCATCGGCAACCTGACCAATGCCTACAATCAAGCCGCCAAGGGGAACGGCATGTTACAGGAGTTCGCCTTTGGCAAGGAAGAAATCGCATTGGTGGAGAAATATGGCGATTTGACCGATGATTTGCATACCGACCTGCACGAATGCCTGGGTCATGGAAGCGGAAAACTGCTGGAAGGTGTTGACGGAGACAGCCTGAAGGCATACGGCAGCACCATCGAGGAGGCACGCGCTGACCTGTTCGCCCTCTATTACCTGGCAGACCCCAAGCTGGTGGAACTGGGTCTTGTGCCCAATGCCGAGGCTTACAAGGCAAGCTACATCGCTCAGATGCAAAACGGTCTGCTGACCCAGCTGGTGCGCATCAACTTAGGCAACAACATTGAAGAGGCACACATGCGCAATCGTGCCCTGATTGCCCGCTGGGCGCTGGAACATGGCAAGAAAGACAACGTCATGGAACTGGTGAAACGCAACGGGAAGACATACGTCAAAATCAATGACTACCAGAAACTACGCGGTCTTTTCGGAGAGTTGCTGGCGGAGATTCAGCGCGTGAAGTCAACAGGCGATTTCAAGGGAGCGCAAAACCTGGTGGAAACGTACGGCGTCAAGATTGACCCTGAACTGCACAAGGAAATCCTTGACCGCTATGCCAAACTCAACATTGCCCCCTACAAGGGCTTCATCAATCCCGTCTATACGGCTGTCCGCGACGCCCAGGGAAACATCACGGACGTGAAGATTTCCTACACGGAGGGATACGCAGAACAGATGTTGCGCTACAGTAAGGACTACGCCACATTGCCTCTTATCAATGAATAATCTTATCAATGACATCAAGAAGGAGCTGAGAGCCAACATGAATGGGGTGGCTTCGGCCCATGCGAGACAGACGGAAGACTATCGCGTGAATTGGGGCGTGGAGTTGCCCAGACTGGCTCATCTTGCCGATGAAATCGCCAAGAGCTGGCTTTCACGTCCTTCCGAGAGCCCTTCTCCCAGAGCATTGGCACAGGCATTATGGAACGACAGCACGAGAGAATGCAGGATTCTGGCATGCATGCTGATGCCGGCAGACGAATTTGCAGAAGAGGTATGCGACATCTGGGCAGAAAGCATCAAGACTGATGAGATGGCGACGATGTTCTGTTTCTATCTCGTGCCCAGACTGCCGTATGCCAGCACGAAAGCCTTCGAGTGGATTGCCCGCGAAGAAAAGATGTTGCAGAATTGCGGATACCTGACCCTATGCCATCTGATGAGAAAGTATCCCTTCAGCGAGGATGCGGAGGAGGAATTCCTCGACCAGGCCGGTGCATCGTTAGACAATCGATATGCGATAAAAGCATTGCAGATATATGCTTCTTTGGGAGAAGATAATGCGCGGAAGGTCAAAAAAGTGGCAGATTATTTGTAACACCCAGAGAAAAGCGTTAAATTTGTGGCCGTATTGTACAAAGTGGCATGAAAAAAACTGAGGGGACCCAGCAGAAAGACACCCCACATGACATTCTGACCCGTTACATGACGGAACAAGGTGGCATGCGCAAGACTCCTGAGCGTTATGCCATCTTGGATGTTGTGATGAAGATGAAGGGACACCACAGTGCGGATCAGATTCTCGACATGATGCCAGAGACCTTCCATGTCAGCCGTGCCACCATGTACAGCACCTTGACCTTGCTGGTGAAGTGCGGACTCTTGTACAATCATCAAACGGAGGGAGCCACGCTCTATGAATGTGCCTATAAAGTGCCGGCGCACCATCATTACATCTGTACGGGGTGTAACAAGATATGGGACTTGAAAGACTCTTCCATCGAGAGGGCGGCATCGAAGGCGAAGACGCCAAGATTCAAGAAAATGAAATGCAGTACCTATATCTATGGACTTTGCAACATCTGTCAGGCCAAACTGGCACGTCTGAAGAAGAAGCTGGAGCAGGAGAAGAAGCGGCAAGACGCCACCATGACCCGAGAAGAAAAGCGTTTCGCCCAAATCGGCAGGGAACTGAGCATGGCCGCTGAATGGTTCAAGTAAACACCAACTATAAACATTATAAACAACATGAGCAAAGTAGATGTATTGTTAGGTCTTCAATGGGGAGACGAAGGCAAAGGAAAGGTCGTGGACGTCCTGACGCCACGCTATGACGTTGTAGCCCGTTTCCAGGGAGGTCCTAACGCTGGACACACGCTCGAATTCGAAGGACAGAAGTACGTGCTTCGTTCCATCCCATCGGGCATTTTCCAAGGTGACAAGGTAAATATTATCGGTAACGGCGTAGTGCTTGCCCCCGACCTCTTCATGGACGAGGCCAAGGATCTGGAGAAGAGCGGTCACAATCTGAAGAACCGTCTCCACATATCGAAGAAAGCACACCTCATCATGCCGACCCACCGTCTCCTCGACGCTGCCTATGAAGCAGCCAAGGGCAAGAACAAGGTAGGCACGACAGGCAAGGGCATTGGTCCGACCTATACGGACAAGACCAGCCGCAACGGTTTGCGTGTGGGTGACATTCTCGACAACTTCGAAGAGAAGTACGCAGCCCACAAGGCACGTCATGAAGGCATTCTCAAGAGCCTCAACTATACCGACTATGACATCACGGAAGTGGAGAAGAAATGGATGGAAGGCATTGAGTACATCAAGCAATTCCAACTCGTCGATTCTGAGCACGAAATCAACAAACTTCTGAAGGCAGGCAAGTCTGTGCTTTGCGAAGGTGCTCAGGGTACGATGCTTGACATAGACTTCGGTTCCTATCCATTCGTCACATCT
>CADCQH010000172.1 GCA_902803605.1 uncultured Bacteroidales bacterium
GAGCAGTGACCATCATGATAGTTCCTATAGCCAATAGGTAACTAATGAAGATTCGTTTTGTTTTCATTCTACTTCTCCTATTCATAGTGTGTTAGTTTTTGCGGTCTATATTCAGAATTGTGAAGGTGAGCTTCTTCTTCATATCTTTGACACGAGGGTTCTCAGTGTACATCGACGTATAGGTTTCCTCGGCAGCCACTTCCAACTCCATCTTTTCACCTTTCACAAATCCGCCATACGACAGGAAGTACACTGGTCCCGCTGCTTCCAGTTCTCGCTGACGGTCACGTTGGAATTTGTAGCCCCATTTCGAATCAGCAAGCTTCTCTCCTGCGTGGTTGCCGCCCGCTTGATACGTTTTCTGTTTCTCCGTCCACGGCAACAAGCTCGTCACTTCTGTGATGACCGGATAGGTGTCGGTGAGTGCAGGGGTATCATCATCCTTTGCCCCAACATGGGAAGCCACATGATGTATGTCTGCCGAATAAGCATACCACTTGCATTTTCCCTCCATCACCGTGCTCGTTCCGCTCTTGGTGATGTTCTCACCCAAATCTGCAGGGAAGTCTCCCATGCCCGCTACGGGTGCCTTTTCAAAATAGGTGAAGCTGTATGATGGAATCTCGATGCGGAATTGGTCTTTCGTCACCACCATTTTGGCACGACCCTCACTCTGTTTCGCATTGGGATATCTCAGTGTCACCTCCATTAGCACGCCCTCTTCTTCACCATCCTCACCCACATTCTCTTCGGGTGCATCGGCAGGTTCCGCCGTCGGATACTCCTCTACAAGCTGGCTCACCTGCTTGCCATTCACCGTGTAGTGTACAGGCTTGCTCGCAGCCCCATAGTAGGTGGTCTTGCCATCTTCTGTACGATAGAACCAGCGCGAACGAATCGTCACGTCCACCTTGTTCTTGTCGGTGATGTCCAAACTCTTGTAGGGGAGCTTCACCTTCTCGCCACAGAGTTTCAAGGGGACATTGAAATTCTTTTGCTTCTTTGTCTTATTGTTGACCACACAGAGCTGCATGCCCGACACATAGCCTCGCTTCTCGAGAGCGATGGTAGGTTCTTCCTTCGTATCGACCAATAACCCCTTGCGGTCGTTGCTTATACCCTCCACATGCAGGTTGGTCATTGGCGCATAGAGAGCCACAATGTCTATCCAGTGATCCTCGTCGTTAAGAACCACAGTATTGATGTCAGGGCGAAACATCAGCGCAGCACCTGCCTTACGTTCGTAACCCTTCTCGCAAGGGTTGAGATACATGTTGTTAGGAGCATATTTGGCGGTGTTGTTGGAGCAATCCAAAAATGTGAACTTCATCATGGAAGGGCTCAACTTGGGCGACTTTACGGCAAAAAGAGCATAGCGAAGGTTCAGCGCATTGATGCCATCGGCCTTCTCTTTTGGATCCTTGAGACTCCACTCGTGCAGTTCAAAAGCCTTGATAGCAAACGGGTAGCCTAGCTGCGCATTGGGCTGCATGCAGTCCGTCCAATAGTCGGGCATGTCTCCCGCTCTCACTTTTGCCTGTTGGTGTCCAAAACCCTTGATACGCAGCACGCAGTTGTCGGCATCATGCTTCAGGTTTGGCAACGTTATATAATGGTAAGAAGCATTATTGGCAGGTCCCATTCTATCTTTCATGATTTCTTCGATGTGCTTCTGGCAGAACTCTTCATAGAATTTGCTAAATTGCCCCTTTGTACTAATGCCGAAGATGTCCATCAGCGACTGAGTAAGCGTCTTGTTATACGCATAGCGATTCATCATGTCGGGGAAACTCACGTCGCCCTTCTTTTCGAGCAGGAACTCGATGAGGTCTCCCAACATGTAGCCACCATCCACATTGAGATCATCCACACCTGATATACCTGGAATGGACTTGTCGAGTGTCCATCCCAGCAGATGGTGGCTGTCACGCGCGGAGTAGCCCAACTTTTCGCCCCCTTCCTTCGAACGTGGGTCGTAGGAGATGTAGCCATGTTCCTTCATCCAGTCGCCAAAACGATGTTCCACCACCGAGGCTGTGGCCTCGAAGAAGCGCATGTCTGTGAGCAGATTGTTGAAGACGTATTCGCTCTGGTAGAGGTGGAAGCCCTCGTGGGCCATAGTCACCACCACCGCATCATACTTGGTGGGGTCATAATAGAGTTTTTTGGTCACAGAATCCTTCAACACAAGGTTGTCGTAATACACGGAAACGTGTGGGGCGAAACCACCACTTGGAGCAAGGCGCAATGCTGCAGCAGTGCTCTTTCCCAAAATGGAAGAACTGCCCACGTAAACATCATATTCTTGCGAGAGGGGCTTCATGCCCAGTTTCTCGCGACAGAAACGGTTGCCCATCTTCATACCCTTGATGATGTCGAGGATGCTCTGCGGATACTGGAGATCGTCATCTTTGGCCAGTTTCTTCACCTCGTCGTTATCCATCATCAGTTTGTAGAATATCTGAGCTGTTTCCATACGTTGCTTCGCCTTGTCCCCGTCGGTCACGAACCATTTGCTCTTCCAGCCCGGATGCTTCTTGTTGAACTTCTTCTCAGCCTCAGCCTTCAATTCCCCTACAAGCTTGACCAGCCTGTTGCTCTTTTCCAAGTAGGCCTTGTAGTTTTCGCCACGCTCCGACTCCGAATAGCGGAAAATGACGTTGAAGTTGCTAAACTTGTCCTCCACATGTATGCTCACCACATCATCCTTGTCGAAGAACAGCCTTCGCGCCACCTCCAGTGCCGGATAGAGAACCGTCATCCAAGGGTGCCCGTTCGAGTTCATCTTGATGGCATCCCAACTAGCAAGTGTCATATTAGCCCCTTCCCAAAATAATACCGTTAAAAACACAAGAGCGACGACAGAGTTTTGGCTGGCTGCGTAAGAGAGTTTACCCTCTTGCAGATGACTGTTGAGCGTCTGGATGCTGCCATCACTCGCCACACGCACCACTTTCAAGAAAGGATGGAGCTCGGTCGGCACGCCCAACTTGTCGAGGTCGAACTCTACGTTGTATTTGCCAGGGATGACCTCATCAGGCGCAAGACCAGCATCGATGTCGAAGGCAAAGAGCAACTCGCCACGCTCCTCACGGGTGAGCTGTGCATCCAGCTGTTCCATCGTACGCTCCGACACATCCGTCACTCGGATGTTCACGTCCTGCTGAAAAGCCCCTCGGCCTGCCGTGATGTGCAGATAGGGGCGTGGCTGGATGTCGATGGAACGGCTGTTGCCATACATTTTGTAAGGCGCATCGGGGTTGAAGCTGTTCAGCTCTTCATCCGTAAAACGGTCAGCCAAGCTCTCCGATTCTTTTTCTCCTCCCTCACAGCTGAAACAGGAAGAAAAGCAGATAAGCGTGCTTGCCATCAGCGTAATGGCAAGAATCACGATTAGATTTTGTTTCTTCATATAGTTCAATCGCTTTTTAGGTTAATCATTCATTTGTCGGCACAAATATACATGAAAAACTC
>CADCQH010000173.1 GCA_902803605.1 uncultured Bacteroidales bacterium
ACTAAACGACAAAGTAATCCGCCACGCGAAAGTGGCCGTAGGACAATAACAACACATGGCACAAAAAAGAGACTATTATGAGGTGCTAGGGGTCGAGAAGACCGCCTCGGAAGACGAGATAAAGAAAGCCTATCGAAAGATAGCCATCAAGTACCACCCCGACCGTAATCCCGGTGACAAGGAAGCCGAGGAGAAATTCAAGGAGGCCGCAGAAGCCTACAACGTGCTGCATGACCCGAAGACACGTCAGCAGTACGACCAGTTTGGTTTTGCTGGTCCTGGTGCCGGTGGGTTCGACTTCAGCGGCTTCGGTGGCGCATCGATGAACATGGACGACATCTTCTCGATGTTCGGCGACATCTTCGGTGGTCACGGCTTTGGCGGCTTCGGTGGTGGCACACGCCGTCCGCAGCAGCATCGTGGCAGTGACCTGCGCCTGAAGGTGAGACTGACACTGGAAGAGATCAACAAAGGCGTTACCAAGAAATTCAAGGTGCGCAAGGATATTGCCTGCCCCCATTGTAGCGGTTCAGGTGCAGAAGCAGGCAGCGGCAAGGAGCAGTGCTCCACGTGTCACGGTAGTGGTGTTATCACCCACACCACACAGAGCATCTTCGGTATGATGCAGCAGCAGAGTGTCTGTCCTACTTGTCATGGTGAAGGTCAGGTGATCAAGAACAAATGTAAGCACTGTGGCGGTACTGGTGTCGAGAAAGGCGAGGAAGTGGTAGAGATCAACATCCCCGCTGGTGTGGCAGAAGGTATGGTGGTGAATGTGCCCGGCAAAGGAAATGCCGGTAAGCACAACGGCATTGCTGGCGACATTCAGGTATTCATCGAAGAGGCCGAAAACGACACCTTCATCCGCGATGGCAACGATCTGATCTATAACCTGCTACTCGACTTCCCCACAGCAGCCTTAGGTGGCGAGGTGGAAGTACCTACCATCGACGGCACGAAGCTGAAGGTGAAACTAGAGAACGGCACACAGCCAGGCAAGACCCTCCGTCTGCGCGGCAAAGGACTGCCCGCTGTGCAAGGCTATGGCTCAGGCAAAGGTGATCTCGTGGTGAATATCAGCGTGTATATCCCCAAGACGCTCAGTCGTGAAGAAAAGGAACTGGTGGAGAAATTCAAAAACTCCGACAACTTCAAAGGCGACAAGCAGACGAAAGACTCTATATTCCAACGCTTCAAGAACTATTTCAATTAAATTGTAAATTGTCAGATTGTAAATTGACATGACCTATAAAGAGACCTGTAGCTATCTGTTCACGCAGACCCCAATGTTTGAGAAACAAGGGATGAGTGGATATAAGGAAGGCCTGGAGAACTCATTTGCCCTTGACAAGCATTTTGGTCATCCACACAAGAACTTCCGTAGTATCCACATCGCGGGAACCAACGGCAAGGGTTCTTGTGCACACACCATAGCAGCCATCCTGCAGGAGTGCGGCTACAGGGTAGGTCTCTATACATCTCCCCATCTGGTGGACTTCCGCGAGCGCATCCGCATCAACGGACAGCCTATCCCGGAGAAATACGTGGTGGAATTCGTGGAGAAGGAAAGGGAATTCTTCGAACCCCTGAAACCGACTTTCTTCGAGTTGACGACGGCCTTAGCCTTCAAATACTTCAGTGAGATGAAGATTGACATCGCCGTCATCGAGGTCGGACTTGGAGGCAGACTCGACTGCACGAACATCATCACCCCCATCCTATCGGTCATCACTAACATCAGCCTGGATCACACACAACTGCTGGGTAATTCGCTCGAACAGATTGCGATGGAGAAGGCAGGTATTATCAAAACAGGGGTTCCTGTAGTGATCGGTGAGGCATTGCCAGAGACGCGTCCCATCTTTGAGGCTGTCGCCGAAGAGAACAAGGCACCCATCATCTTTGCAGAAGACCAGCCGGAGGTGCTAAAGGCCGAACTGCAATTCTCCAATATGATCTACGACACCCGCAGTTATGGCAAGATTACTGGCGAGCTCTGCGGACTCTATCAGGAAAAGAATGCCAACACAATCCTTTGGGCAATCAGAAAATTGGAGGACGCAGGTTACCTGTATCGCTTCACCGATGACTCAAAATCGCCCTCTAAGGGATATGAGATCAAGGCCGGCTTCAAGAATGTCTGCGAGATAACAGGGTTGAAAGGTCGTTGGCAGGAGGTCAGCAAGAACCCCACCACCGTATGCGACACTGGTCACAACACTGCTGGATGGCAGTATCTCAGCCAGCAACTCAGTCAGGTGAAATGTAACAACATGTATATTGTGTTTGGTGTGGTCGAGGACAAGGATGTCGACGGCATCATGGCCTTGCTGCCCAAAAACGCCACCTATTTCTTCACGAAAGCCAAAAACCAACGCGCACTTTCTGAGCATGTTCTCCATATGATGGGACAGCAACTCGGTCTGACGGGCGACACTTATCCAAGTGTTGTGGAGGCCTACGAAGCTGCTAAATCCAAAGCAAAAGCAAACGATTTTGTGTTTATTGGAGGTAGCAGTTATGTGGTTGCAGAGTTCCTGAAAAACTGCGTTTAGGTTTTTTTAATACATCCACAACATTTTTTTCGTTGTTTCCTTTGCCTATTTGGATTTTTTTCTGTTACTTTGCAGACAGTATGTGTAATTGTAACTAAAAACAATTCAATTATGGCTAATACAACAGAAACAGCGAATCTGTGTGGTCTGAAGAGAGAGAACTTCCAGACCACCATCAACGGTAAGAAAACCGATTTGTACATTCTTAGGAATCGTAAAGGTTATGAAGTGGCAATCTCCAACTATGGCGGTGCCATTTGTGCTATTATGGTA
>CADCQH010000174.1 GCA_902803605.1 uncultured Bacteroidales bacterium
AACGAGACCTATTTCCTGATGATTGACCTGCTGAACAGGAAGAAGCTCTTCATGGGCAAGAACGCCCGTCTGCAGAATGAGGTTAATGCCCACTACATATCGCCAGAGGGATATGGAATGGAGAAACTGAGAGAAATAGGCGAAGTGATGGCCATCCTCGATACCGTCAAGACACAGACAAAAGGGAAAATGCAGGAATTGGACAGTGTGTGCAAGGCGCATCCCACCCTGTCGGAGAGGTATCGCACGTATTACCGGAATAACTTGTTGACCAACTTCGCCCGCATCTTGACGCAGGGCATGTATCTCGCCCCCAACGATAAGGTGCCCGAAGAATACAGCAAGGTCGTGGAAGAGGAATACTGGAAAGCACTTGCCGAGCCATACACGATGGATGCCTACACGCTCACGTGGTTTTTCAAGGACTATGCTTTCCGTTTGAACATTGCGGCTCAGGACAAGATTGAGTTTTCAATGAAATGGATTATGGACCAGGCCGAGAAGGACGGCATTGTCAACTTGTCTTCCAAAGATAGGGAAGCCATCAGGCAGTACGAAGAAGCATATCCTGCCTATTGGGAGAAAAGGAAGAATGCGCCCGACAGCGTACAAGAGAAGTTGATTGACGATGAGTTTGGCAAGAACGACTTTGTGAAAGCCGTCATCGCGATACAAGACCGAAGTCCCAAATACGAAGACTACTCACGCCAAAAGTACAGGAAACGCGAACTGGAGCAGATGGTGAAAGAAATGAACGAGCGCGAATGGTCAGCGACGGCGCAAGACATCATGCTCTGCCGACTCATCCGCCAAGACATCGACTGGAGCCGCAAGCCACTCAGCAAGGAACTCCTCGCCTTTGCCGACGAGCACATCCACATGCCCGCCGCTCTCCACGCCGTGCATGCCCTCAACGACAAATATGAGCAGATTGGCAAAAGCAAACTCTCGAACGAGGACAACATCAAGTCGAACGATGCCGTGAAGGACATGAGCGATGGTGAGAAGATTCTCCGCAAGATAATCGAACCATACAAGGGCAAACTCATCCTCGTCGATGTATGGGGCACATGGTGCGCTCCATGCAAGATGCGCCTCTCCCACTCGCAGGAGGAATACGAACGGCTGAAGGACTTCGACCTCGTCTATCTATACCTCTGCAACCACAGCAGCGACGAGTCATGGAAGAATGTCATCAAGGAGTACAAGGTGGAAGGTAAAAACGTGGTTCACTACAACCTGCCCGAGGAGCAACAGACTGCCGTCGAAAACTATATCGGTGTCAATGGCTACCCCACTTACAAACTCATCGACCGCGATGGCACACTGCTCGACGTCAATGCCGACCCGATAGACCTTGACGCACTGGCAGGCTTGCTGGAAAGAATGAAGACAGTCGAAAAGAAATAGCACTTGTAACGATTTTGGCATCAAGAAAAAAAAGATGAAACATGAAGTGAATCCAAAGGAAACCATACGTGCTCAGGCTTTCGAGATGTGGATGCAGTCGCCGATGCCGATGGTGACGCTCGTCAAGACGTTCGATGTGACGCATCTTGAGAAGATGAGCAGACGGAGCGGCTTGAAGTTCAACATGCTCCTGTGCTGGTGCATCGGCAAGGCGGCAAGCCAGATAGAGGAGTTCTACCTGTTGCCTCAACAAGGAAAACTGTTCAGATACGACCGTCTGGCCATCAATGTGATTGTGAACAATAGCAAAGGGGGCATCAGCACCTGCGACATCCCCTTCAACGATGATTTGACGCAATTCAGCCGTGACTACGATGCACTGACTCAGAAGGCCAGTGAGACCTGTCGCGACATCACGAACGAAGAGGCGATGATTGTGGGCACATCTGCCGTGGTGGAAACGGAACTTGACTGCATCGTGAACCAATACAGCGGCATCTTCAACAATCCCTTCCTCGCATGGGGACGCTACAGGCATCAGCGGCTAAAGACAACACTTCCCATTTCCTTCCAGTTTCACCATGCACAGATGGATGGCGGACATGCGGCACGGTTTCTGGAGGAACTGCAAAGAAGAATACGGGAAACGTGAGCGAAAATGTAAGCGAAAAACATGAACGAAAAATAAGAGGATGTATATACATATAATGAACCTCAGAAATATTTACATAATGAACCCCAGAAGCATTCTGTCTGACTTCTGGGGTTCACTTTAAATTGGCATATCCTCTTTTTCCACTATTTGATTATCAGCTTGTCACTTCCTGCTGCCTTGAAGCTCATGTCGAGTCCCTTGACCGAGTGGGTCAGAGCTCCGAAGGAGATGAAATCGACACCAGCCTTGGCATAAGGAATCATCGTGTCGAAGGTGATGCCGCCGGAAGATTCTGTCTCAGCACGCCCTGCCACAATTTTGACTGCCTTCTCGGTGTCGGCAGGTGTGAAGTTGTCGAACATGATGCGGTCGCACCCTTCGGCAAGAGCTTCATC
>CADCQH010000175.1 GCA_902803605.1 uncultured Bacteroidales bacterium
GCAGAGTTGGGTGAGACACTCCATGTAGTGATTGATGTAGCGTTTGGTGGAAGAATAGGCTGGAGCAGCACCCAATCCTCGTGTGCCGGCGATGCTGCTGATGACGGCGATATGGCCCTCCTGCTGGGGATGTTCCACGAAGTAATGGAAGGCGGTATCGACCATTTGGGTGAAGCCTGTCACGTTGGTAGCCACGGTCGCCATCTCCCTACCGATGTCGAGCGAGGGGTTCTGGTAGCCGATACCTGCACTGTGGAAATAGAGGTTCATTCCGCCCGTCTTGCCGATGAGGGTGAGCAGGCGGCGCGGGGCATCCTCCCACGTGATGTCGATGCACTCGGTGGCGACCACATCGAGGTTTTTGCTCTGAATCTGCTGGAGGCGGTCCTGCCTTCGACCAGCGATGCCCACCTGCCATCCTTGGGAGGTGAGCACCTTGACGAGTTCGAGTCCGATGCCCGATGTGGCACCGATGATGATGGCTCTTTTTGGCGTGTCACTCATAACCTTTCCTTGTTTCATGTTGCAAAGGTAATGAAAAATATGAGTGGACACCCAATCAGACGGCCGTTTTTTTCACGATATCGATGAAATATTGATGCAGACGCGTGTCCTCATCCAGTTCGGGGTGGAAGGCCGTGGCCATCTGGCGGCCCTGACGGGCTGCGACGATGTGGCCGTCAACCTCGGCCATCACCTGGCAATCTCCGCTCAGCACCTCCTCGATGTAAGGCGCGCGGATGAAGGTCATGGGAACCTCGTCGCCGATGCCCTCCACGTGGTGAATCGTGTGGAAACTGCCGAGCTGGCGTCCGTAGGCATTCCGGCGCACCCTGAAGTCCATCGTGCCCAGATGGTCGGCGGAGAGGAGTATCATTCCGGCGCAGGTGCCGAAGACGGGGAGCCCCCCGATGATGGCCTGGCGGATGGGCTCGAGCAGACCGAGCTGGGAGAGCAGGCGCATCTGCACCGTACTCTCCCCGCCTGGCAGGATCAGCCCGTCCTTGGGATGTTGCCAATCCCTCAACTGACGTATCTCGAAAGTTTCCACACCGAGCCGCTGTAGCATCTGCTCGTGCTCGATGAATGCCCCTTGCAGGGCTAAGACAGCAATGTTCATGCTTCTATCCTTACAATCTTTATCTTGCAATTCTTGTCTTGCAATGCGTTTTCTCATTCAATCCTACTTTCCTCGCTCTGCCATCAGGAGTTCAATCTCCTGCTCGTTGATGCCCACCATCGCCTCGCCGAGGTCTTCGGAAAGTTCTGCCAGGAGCTTGGCATCCTGATAGTTGGTCACGGCCTGCACGATGGCGGCTGCACGCTTGGCGGGGTTGCCGCTCTTGAAGATGCCGCTGCCCACGAACACGCCCTCGGCGCCGAGCTGCATCATCAGGGCAGCATCGGCAGGAGTGGCGACGCCACCGGCGGCAAAGTTCACCACGGGCAACTTGCCGTTCTCGTGTACGAAGCGAACTAGTTCGTAGGGAGCCTGCAACTGTTTGGCAGCCTCGAAGAGCTCGTCCTCGCTCATGCTGACCAGCCGGCGGATTTCGCTCTGCATCAGCCGCATGTGGCTTACAGCCTGCACCACGTCGCCTGTGCCGGGTTCGCCCTTCGTGCGAATCATCGTGGCTCCCTCGGCAATGCGCCGCAGCGCCTCGCCCAGATTCTTGGCTCCGCAGACGAAGGGTACGTCGAACTTCGTCTTGTCGATGTGATAGATGTTGTCGGCAGGACTGAGCACCTCGCTCTCGTCGATGTAGTCAATCTCGATAGCCTGCAGGATCTGCGCCTCGGCAATGTGGCCGATGCGGCACTTCGCCATCACGGGGATGCTCACCGCCTCCTGGATGCCGCGAATCATCTTGGGGTCGCTCATTCTCGACACGCCTCCAGCGGCGCGGATGTCGGCGGGAATCCTTTCCAAAGCCATCACGGCACATGCTCCAGCCTCCTCGGCGATGCGGGCCTGCTCAGGGGTTGTCACGTCCATAATCACACCGCCCTTCAGCATCTGAGCCAACTGACGGTTCAAGTCTTGTCTGTTATTTGTCATGTTGAGTTATGAAAAGTGTTTGTTAATATTGTCTGTTTGTGTCGCAATTTCCAAATTGCGTGCAAAGTAACACAAAAATGCCGACATGAACAAATAAATCCTCGGCATATTATCCGTGGAGAATGATTTTTCTAAAGATTGCGGAAGAAAAGGTGAAAATATCTTTGATGAAATGAAAAAAAATGGCTACCCCCTTCTGCTTTTCATCGAAAAGTCTTATCTTTGCAACCAGCAAATGAAATTATTCATTAACTTAAAACTAATATGATGGATCAAGAATTGATTAAGCAGTGTACGGCGGAGGCGCAGAAGTGGCTTTCGCCAGCGTTTGATGCCGAGACTCAGGCAGAAGTAAAGGCGATGTTAGAGAATGAGGACAAGACTGCCCTCATTGATGCATTCTATCAGAATCTGGAATTTGGTACCGGTGGTTTGCGCGGCATCATGGGTGCCGGCACCAACCGCATGAACAAGTACATCGTGGGCATGGCTACGCAGGGCTTCGCCAACTACATACTGAAGGCTTTCGCCGGGAAGAAAGACATCAGCGTGGTGGTGGGGCACGACTGCCGCAACAACTCGCGCCTCTTTGCCGAGACGGTGGCTGACATCTTCTCCGCCAACGGCATCAAGGCATATTTGTTTGAGAGTTTGCGTCCTACGCCAGAAATATCTTTCGCCATCCGTCAGCTGGGTGCTCAGGCTGGTGTGAACATCACGGCGAGCCACAATCCCCGCGAGTACAACGGCTACAAGGCTTACTGGGATGATGGCGCACAGGTGTTGGCTCCGCATGACACGGGCATCATCGACGAGGTGAATAAGGTGACGATAGACCAAGTGAAGTTCACTCCAAACAATGACCTCATCCAAATTATCGGCGGTGAGATGGATATCGACTACCTGAATGCTGTGCATGAGGCTCTGGTGGATCAAGACGTGATTAACCGCCAGAAAGACCTCTGCATCGTTTATTCTCCGCTGCACGGAACGGGACGTGTCATTATTCCTGCCGCCCTGCGCACTTGGGGCTTCCAGAATATCAATGTGGTGAAGGAGCAGATGGTCATCGACGGCAACTTCCCAACGGTGGTTTCTCCCAATCCGGAGAACTCTGAAGCCATGACGCTGGGCATGAAACTGGGTGACAAACTGAATGCTGACCTTGTGCTGGCTTCCGACCCAGATGCTGACCGCTTGGCTGTGGTGTGCCGCGATCCGAAGGGCGAATGGTGCATCCTCAATGGCAATCAGACGGCGCTGATGCTCTCTTATTATATTATTGAGAACAAGAAGAAACTCGGTCAGTTGAAGGGCAACGAATTCATGGTGAAGACCATCGTGACAACGGAAACCATTGCCGAAATCGCCAAGCGCAACAACGTGGAGATTCGTGATGTTTATACGGGTTTCAAGTGGATTGCCCGCGAAATCAAACTTTCAGAGGGCGTGAAGAAGTATATCGGTGGCGGCGAGGAAAGCTTCGGCTACCTGCCATTCGACAAGGTGCGCGACAAGGATAGTCCAGCTTCCATCTGTCTGCTTTGCGAGATTGCGGCATGGGCAAAGGACAACGGCATGACGCTCTACGACCTGCTCATGAAGATCTACCTCGACTACGGCTTTGCTTATCAGAACGCCATTTCTGTCACCAAACCAGGAAAGTCGGGTGCTGACGAAATCAAGCAGATGATGGAAGACTTCCGCAAGACTCCTCCAACGTCTTTGGGTGGCAGCCCAGTGGTGTGCGTCAAGGACTACAAGACGCTGAAGCAGGTATGCGACGGCAAGGAGACCGCTCTCGATATGCCGGCCACCAGCAACGTGCTCCAGTGGTTCACAGCCGATGGCACCAAGATTTCTGTACGTCC
>CADCQH010000176.1 GCA_902803605.1 uncultured Bacteroidales bacterium
AGTTAGTCGTAAGGAAACCACCAGTTAGTCGTAAGGAAACTCTTGGCCAGAGCTATCTTGTTTGGGCACGCAGAAAGTACAACCAAAACACTGAATAGATAATGAGAAAAGGGTTTTCCACGAAAAGTATGGAAAGAGCGAATTGATTTGTACACTTGCAACCGACTCAGTCTTCCATTTCTATCACTTCGCCATCGTATGCCAAATGAATGCCGGCAGGAAGGGATTCCTCTTCCTGCTGATGTTTTTGGATGTGGTGGCTCATGTGAACAAGCCAGGCATTCTTGACTCCCAATCGGCGGACAAAGGCTATGGCATCTTCTATAGACTGGTGGCTCGGATGCTCTTTATGGCGCAGGCCGTTGACAATCAGCCAATCAATGCCTTCCAGATAGTCCAATTCTGCCTCGGGGATGGTCTTCATGTCGGTGATGTAGGCAAAGTTCCCGACACGGAAACCCACGATAGGGAGTTTTCCATGCATAATGCGAATGGGCAGGACCTCCACGTCGTCCCCCACCCTGATCGGCACATGTGGTTCCATTTCTATCAGATTGAGGGTCGGCACCCCTGGATAGCGTTTTTCTTTGGGCGTGAAGCAATAAGGGATGCGCTCCATCAGGTGGTCGGCACAGAACTTCTCGGCATAGACATTCACATCGCCAAAGACGCTGTAGGGACGAAGGTCATCCAATCCTCCCACATGGTCATAATGTTCGTGGGTGATGAGTACGGCATCAAGTGCTTTGAATTCGAGGCCAAGCATTTGCTGACGGAAGTCGGGACTGCAATCGAAAAGAATGCGTTTGCCCTTCACTTCCAGAAGGCTCGAACAGCGCAGACGCTTGTCTTTGGGGTCGGTCGATGTACACACTTCGCAGGTGCATCCTATCTGAGGCACACCACAAGAGGTTCCGCTACCAAGTATTGTGACTTTCATGAAGAACTAAAGAATGAAAGGTATGAAGGACTATTGAAGATGAAAGATTAGATGAAGTTGACTTCCGGATGGATGTCGATGCCAAATTTATCTTGCACATCCTTGCAGATGGCATTACAAAGCGTGAGGATTTCGTCGGAGGTGGCACCACCTAAGTTGACCAGCACCAAGGCCTGCTTGTCGTGGACGGCGGCACGCCCGAGCGATTTTCCTTTCCACCCGCATTGGTCAATCATCCATCCGGCTGGAATCTTCACCCCACCCTCTACCTCGTAGAATGGCATCTGCGGATAGTCCTTCTGGATGGACAGGAATTTCTCGCGGCTCACCACAGGATTCATGAAGAAGCTGCCGGCATTGCCCTGCACCTTGGGATTGGGCAATTTGGCATTACGGATGTCGATGATGGCTTGACGGACATCTGCAATCGTCTGCCTGTCCTTATCTCCAAGCATCGCTTTGATATTGCCATAGTCCAACTTCAGCACTGGCTGTTTCTGCAGACGATACGTGACGTATGTGATGGCGTACCGCCCCTTCAGCTCCTTCTTGAAGATGCTCTGACGATAGGCGTACTCACACGCTGCATTCTCAAACACACGCTTCTCGCCACTCTGCAAATCGATAGTTTCCGCTTTCACCAGCACGTCCTTCACCTCCACGCCGTATGCACCGATGTTCTGCACGGCACTCGCACCGACCTCGCCAGGGATGAGCGACAGGTTCTCCACACCACCATAGCCATGTTCCACTGCCCACGCCACAAAGTCGTCCCACACCTCGCCAGCACCCACACGTACCAATATCTCGTCGGTCGTATCATCCGCCACTTCGATACCCTTGATGACACTATGCAGCACAGTCCCTTCATAGTCTCCCTTGAAGAGCAGATTGCTGCCTCCACCAATATGAAGCACCTCGCCACTCAGCGTCGGGACAAGCTCCTTAAGTTCGTCCTCGCTGCCATATTCCACATAAAGTCTGGCCTTCACATCCATGCCAAACGTATTGTGCCCAAGCAAACTATAATTCTTATATTCCTTCAAAGCCAAAACTCCTTTTAATACTCAATCTCCATCAGTTTCCAATTCTCGCCATCCTTCGTGAACATGAACTTAATCTGCATCCCATTGCTCACCCCCTGCAGCAGGAGCGTCTTGCGGTTTTGGCTGATGCAAGCCTGTCCATAGTCCACGTTAACGATTTCCTCAGTCGGAAGCGGGAGGCTGTTCCTCATTTCAAACCATTCGGCGGCATTCAGATGCTCCTCCTCCGGCTCCTCCTCCCCATCGTCCGACGTCAGGATCACCTTCACCGGATCGGACAGCGACTGACGCTGGAACACCGTGTCCGCCATGAAGTGGGCATAGAAGTCCAGAAACTCTCCATTCGGCATATCCCCACGATGCTTCTTCTCCACCTCCGTCAGCATCCACTTGCCTTCAACCCTATTGAACAGGAACTTCTCCACCTCATCATTCCTCAGCTGAATCCATTCCACACCCACATGCTGCATCGATGTATCCTTCGACAGCGCATAATCCTGCTCACGCTCATAGAGCACAGAGAGCACTTCCTGATTCTTGAAATGGTCAAAACGATGCCAGTCATCCTTCGTCAGCCTCTCCGTCTCTTCACCCTCCGTGCAGACCAGCGGATAGACAATGCGCTGACTCTGGAAACGGTCATCGTCCATAAAATTATAGAAAAAGTCATCGAACAACTCATCCACAGCCACAGGCAACTCTTCCTCCTCAAACAGATGAAGAGTATCGCCCACAAACGCCTCGATGGAGTCCTCATCCAGATCATCTTCATCATCAAAAGCATTCGTCATCTTCTTGTCCCTGCACGAACCCAGAAGAATCAACGTCGCTCCTGCTATAACCAAACCTTTTCTCATGCTTTTTTCGTAAAAACTTTGCAAAGTTAACGCATTCCTCACTAAAAATCGCTAACTTTGCAGCGATTTTTCATAAAACAACATCAAATATGTTAGAAAAGATTCAAAGTTTACTCCAAGAAGTTGAAGGTCTCACAGCCAATTCAGCCGAAGAGATAGAACAACTTCGCATCAAATACCTGAGCAAGAAGGGTGCCATCACAGCACTTATGGCAGACTTCCGCAACGTGCCCGCCGGCCAGAAAAAGGAAATCGGCATCAAAATCAACGAACTCAAGAACAAGGCGCTGGAGAAAATCAACGCTCTGCGCGACAACTTCGCTGTGCAGGAAACAGAAGCCAGCCACATTGACATTACCCGCACAGCCTATCCCATCAGACTCGGCACGCGTCACCCCCTCACGCTCGTCAAGAACGAAATCATCGACATCTTCTCACGTCTCGGATTCTCCCTTGCCGAAGGTCCCGAAGTGGAGGATGACTGGCACGTATTCTCGTCCATGAACTTCGCCGACGACCACCCAGCACGTGACATGCAGGACACCTTCTTCGTCGAGGCACACCCCGACATCATCCTCCGCACTCACACCAGTTCCGTCCAGGCTCGCGTCATGGAAAAGCAGCAGCCACCCATTCGTGTGCTCTGTCCAGGCCGCGTCTATCGCAACGAAGCAATCTCTGCTCGCGCACACTGCTTCTTCCACCAGGTCGAGGGGCTCTACGTCGATGAACAAGTTTCCTTCACCGACCTCAAGCAGGTGCTCCTCCTCTTCGCCAAGGAGATGTTCGGCGAAGACACCCAGATACGCCTGCGCCCCTCCTACTTTCCTTTCACCGAGCCCAGTGCTGAGATGGACGTTTCCTGCACCCTCTGCAAAGGCAAGGGCTGCAGCATGTGCAAAGGCTCCGGTTGGCTCGAAATCCTCGGATGTGGCATGGTTCACCCCAACGTGCTCGAAGCCAACGGAATCGACTCTACCCGTTACAAGGGTTACGCATTCGGTATGGGCATCGAGCGCATCGCTAACCTCAAGTACCAGGTCAAGGACCTCCGCCTCTTCTCCGAGAACGACGTCCGCTTCCTCAAGGAGTTCGAAGCAGCCAATTAAGGTACACACAGAAAGAATGAGAAAATGAAGAAAGTCGGGGACGCTCCATGTGGGAACGTCCCCGACTTTGTTTGAACTGTCGGCATTGCCGTTTACTGCTCGAAGGTGAGGTCATCGCCAGCGACTTTGACGGTGACAGGCTTCTCGTGGTCGATCTCGCCGCTGATGATGCGCTTGCTGAGTTCGTTGAGGAGTTTATCCTGAATGGCTCGTTTGACAGGTCGAGCACCGAACTGCGGGTCGAATCCAGCACGGGCAATGACGCTGATGGCCTGATCGGTGACATTGAGCGTGATTCCATTCTGGGCAACCATCTTGACGACCTTATCAACTTGCAGACGGACAATCTGCTGGATTTCTTCCTCATTGAGGGGCGAGAAGGTGATGATATCGTCGATACGGTTGAGGAACTCGGGTCGGAAGATGCTGCGGAGCTGGTCACGCTGAGCATTGCTGGTCATGATGATGATGGTATTCTTGAAATTGACCACGCGACCTTTGTTGTCGGTCAGACGACCATCGTCAAGCACCTGCAGAAGGGTGTTGAACACGTCTGGATGGGCTTTTTCGATTTCGTCGAACAGGACCACGGAATAAGGTTTGCGGCGTACGGCTTCGGTGAGCTGACCACCTTCCTCATAACCGATGTATCCCGGAGGCGCACCGATGAGTCGGGTGACGCTGAACTTCTCCTGATACTCGCTCATGTCGATACGGGTCATCATGGTCTCGTCATCGAAGAGGTAGTCGGCGAGCGCCTTGGCAAGTTCGGTCTTACCCACACCTGTAGTACCAAGGAAGATGAACGAGCCAATGGGTCGCTTGGGGTCTTGGAGTCCTGCACGGCTGCGGCGCACGGCATCGCTGACAGCACGGATGGCTTCGTCCTGACCGATGACACGCTTGTGGAGTTCTTCCTCGAGATGGATGAGTTTGGTACGCTCGGAGGTCTGCATCTTGCTGACGGGGATGCCAGTCCAGCGGCTCACCACGTCGGCGATGTCATCGCTCTCGACCTCTTCCTTCACGAGGGCTGCCCCACCCTGAGCCTCTGCCAGTTTCGTCTGCACAACCTTGATGTCCTCCTCAAGATGCTGGAGTTTGCCATAGCGGATTTCAGCCACTCGCCCGTAGTTGCCTTCACGTTCAGCTTTGTCTGCCTCGAACTTGAGTTGCTCTATCTGCTGCTTGTCACTCTGTATCTGGTTGAGGAGCGCCTTCTCGCCTTCCCACTTGGCACGCTGCTTCTGCTCGTCGGCGCGGAGGGTGTCGATAATCTTGTTCAGTTCGGCAAGTTTCTCCTTGTCGCCCTCACGCTTGATGGCCTCACGTTCAATCTCCAGCTGTTTGAGCCGGCGGCTGAGTTCGTCTATTTCCTCTGGCACGGAGTCACGCTCCATGCGGAGTTTGGCGGCAGCCTCGTCCATCAGGTCGATGGCCTTGTCGGGCAGAAAACGGTCGGTGATATATCGGTTGCTGAGTTCGACGGCGGCAATAATCGCCTCGTCCTTGATACGCACCTTGTGATGGTTCTCGTAGCGTTCCTTCAGACCTCGCAGGATGGAAATGGAGGACGGCACGTCGGGCTCATCGACCATGACGGTCTGGAAACGACGTTCGAGCGCCTTGTCCTTCTCGAAGTACTTCTGGTACTCGTCGAGGGTGGTGGCGCCGATGGAACGCAATTCGCCACGTGCCAATGCCGGTTTGAGGATGTTGGCGGCATCCATCGCGCCACTCGTCTGACCTGCCCCCACGAGGGTATGGATTTCATCGATGAAGAGGATGATTTGTCCCTGACTCTCCACGACCGCCTTGACGACCGCCTTGAGTCGTTCCTCAAATTCGCCCTGATATTTGGCACCGGCAATCAGCGCGCCCATGTCGAGCGAGTAGAGCTGCTTGTCCTTCAGGTTTTCGGGCACGTCACCACGAACGATACGCCTGGCAAGACCCTCGACAATGGCGGTCTTACCCGTACCTGGTTCTCCGATGAGGATAGGATTGTTCTTGGTTCGACGACTGAGAATCTGGAGGATTCGGCGAATCTCCTCGTCTCGGCCGATGACTGGGTCAAGCTTTCCGTTCTTGGCCCGTTCCACGAGGTTCGTTGCATATTTCTCAAGAACCTCTTTGGCAGTCGGCTGCTGCCCATTCTGATTCTGATAATTGTTGTTCATAATAGCACTTGGTTTTTAGTTTCACATTCTGCCCAAGTGCCTCTGCAACTCTTGTTCCAGCGCTATTCCTCTGCCGAATTGTCCGATTCCTCCTCCGTTTCGCTGTCATTTTGACATTCGTCTTCTTCCTCCTTGCAAGGCATAATGAGTAAACTCACTCTGCGCTTGCTTCGTTCGTCAGTTGGCTGATGATGCCGAGGATATGCTGGATGGCTGTATTGAGAAGCACCTCATCGGGGTCGCCATAATCGGCCAGGGTGACATAGTCCGTCTCGAGCACTTTGATGGAGGGGGAGATGGAGCCGTACTTGTAGTCGCCTGCCCCGTCAGCCACGTAGGCTACCACTGGGAAGAGGTGTACGTGGAAGTTATCGCCCACCTCCTCGGTCATCACGTTCTGCCCCTTCGTCGCCCCGCCGACGATGATGACACGTTCCTCGCCCATCGAGTGCTGCAAGGAATGGATGAGCCACTCGGCAGCGCCCTGGGTGTAGCTGCTGGTCAGGATGTAGATGCGGTCGAGTCCGAGATTACCGACGGAGGTGTCGTAAGGAATCGCTTGATTGTTGGCGACATAGCGTTCGTTCCAGATGGTCTTGGCGAAGGTGGTGCCAAGACATTCGGGACTGACCACATAGCTGGCCAGACGCTGTGCCATCTCTATCGTGCCGAAGTTGCACAGCCGGAGGTCGAGCACTAGCTCATCGATGTTCGACTGCCGAAGGCCGTTCATGATGCGGTCGAGGTCATCCCGATAGACAGGCGATGCGCCACGGGGTGATCCAGTCTCAATAGGATATTCTACCAGACGGGTACACATCAGATATCCCACTCGTTTCCCCTCCGCCAGACAGATGGTGGAAATGGGGAACGCTTCATCCTCCACATATTCGGAGGCAGGAAGCTGGACGGTGACGGTGTCGAGCCAATCGATGCGTCCTTCCACTTCTTCGTAGGCGATGTGGCGCACTTCAAGCGTGCGGGCGGATCCGCTCTGGAGTTTGGAGAGGTTATTGCTGGCGATTTTCTGCGAATTGTAGGAACAGATGAAGTCGTTGCGCAGCAGTCCGGCACGTTCGGCAGGGCTGTTGGGATAGACGGTGAGCACGCGGAGCACCTGCTTGGTGGTCTGGCCTGTCGGATCGTTCATCAGCACGAAGTCCATGCCGTAGGAATTGACGTGGTTGAAGTTGCCGCGCTTGTGACGGTCCTCGTTCAGCGTGTCCACCTCCACATACGACCACGAGTCCCCTTGTTTGCTCTTGGCGGCCAACTTGGAGAGGAATTCGGAGGGCTGGTTGAAGTAATCCTTCCACGCCGGCTCAAACTCCTGCAGTGAGTCGCCCCACAAGTACTTGTCTTTCATCTCTGCGAATAGCCAATGATTGTGCTGCGTCATCTCCTCGTACTGCCACGTGCGGTCATCACCGCACGAAATTGTCATCAGGAGGCAGAAAACAATTGATATATGTGTTAAAAACGTCTTCATCGATGCAAAATTTCGTTTCACGTTGCAAAGTTAGTAAAAAACTCTCTATCTTTGCGACGGTTTAGTCAAATAATTGTTTAACTCCTAACAACTAAAAGCAAAATGAAAAAGATTTTCTATGCCATCGTGGCTGTTGCAGCCATCACTTTCTCAGCATGTAACGGTACAGTAAAGGGTGAGCAGAACACTGATTCCATCGCCACCGACAGCGTTGTGGCAGAGGCTCCCGAGGCTGACGCCGACGCCACCATCACCGCCCTCGCTGCTGCGCTGAACGACAACAACGCCGAAGAGACCCAGTCGCTCCTCCAGAAGGCACAGGCCTACATCGCCAAGCTTCAGGCTGAGGGCAAGATCGAGGAGGCCAAGGCTTACATCGCCAAGCTCCAGCAGTTCATCAGCGAGAACGAGGAGAAGATTGCCCAGTTCACTGCCGGCAACGAGACCCTCGGCAACATCGTATCAGCCGTGAAGGCCATCCCTGTCGATGCAGCCGCCGTGGCTGAGGGTGCCAAGGACGCTGTGGTAGGTGCTGCCAACGATGCCAAGAACGCTGCTGCCGATGCTGCCAACAACGCTGCCAATGCCGCCAACGACGCCGCCAACAAGGCAGTCGAGTCTGGCAAGAAGGAAGCCGGCAAGGCCATCGACAATGCAGCAGGCGCTGCAAAGAACGCACTCGGCCTCTAATCCGAACACATTAATATATATATTGAACACATTATTATATATATAATGTATAGAACACTTCGGGAGGATGCACTCAGCACCCTCCCGAAATGTTTTTTCAAATGAAAAATGAAATACCGAAGTTCGGGAAACGGCGGGTCTCACTCTTTGTGGTCCTCGATCTTGACGCAGGCGGTGACGGCGAAGGTGACGAGGCAGAAGGCCATGACGACCCAGAAGAAATTCTGGTAGCCG
>CADCQH010000177.1 GCA_902803605.1 uncultured Bacteroidales bacterium
GATTGTGGCACGTCAGTTCATCTTCCGTATGCGTGAGTTCGAACAGATGGAGATGCAGTTCTTCGTGAAGCCAGGCACGGAACTCCAATGGTTTGAGGAGTGGAAGAAGCGCCGCATGGCTTGGCATCAGGCACTCGGCTTCGGCGCAGAGAACTACCGTTTCCACGACCACGACAAGTTGGCTCACTATGCCAACGCTGCCACCGACGTGGAATTCAAGATGCCATTCGGATTCAAGGAGGTGGAAGGTATCCACAGCCGCACGAACTTTGACCTCAGTCAGCACGCTAAATATTCAGGCAAGAAGATTGAGTACTTCGACCCAGACGACAACACTTCTTACACTCCTTACGTCATCGAGACCTCTATCGGTGTGGACCGTATGTTCCTCTCTGTGATGTGCCACAGCTATTGCGAAGAACAGTTGGAAGGTGGCGACACTCGTGTGGTGCTGCGTCTTCCTGCCGCTTTGGCTCCCATCAAGTTGGCCGTATTCCCTCTCACCAAGAAGGACGGTCTGCCTGAGAAAGCACGTGAAATCATCGACAGCCTCAAGTTCCACTTCAACTGCAAGTACGAGGAAAAAGACCAGATTGGCAAGCGCTACCGTCGTCAGGACGCCATCGGCACACCATTCTGCGTGACTGTCGATAACCAGACGCTGGAGGACAACACCGTCACCCTGCGCTATCGAGACACGATGAAGCAGGAGCGTGTGAACATCGCCGACCTTCGTGGCATCATCGAGGATCAAGTGACCATCACCAGCCTGCTCAAGAATCTCAAATGATGAAGAGACTATTATACATATTGCCAATACTTGCCCTCCTCTTCTGTGCTTGTAGCGAGAACGATGAGGTGGGTGAGTATGACAACTGGCCAGCAAAGAATCAGCATTACATCGATTCCATCGCTGCCCTCGCCGATGCAGGTCAAAACGGGTGGTCAAAAATCATCGCCTACAATCTCCAGACACGAGAAAAACGTCCTGACCTGACCAACTTACATTATATATATGTACAAAAGTTGGAGAACGGAACGGGTGAGCGGCATCCTGAACAGAACGACTCCGTTCGTGCTCACTACATAGGTCGTCTGATTCCTTCGATGTCCTACTCAGAAGGATATGTGTTTGACAAGAGTTATAGCACCTACACCTTCAATGAGGAGACAGATGTGCCCAGACTCATGGCGGCAGCCAATAAGATGCTCACAGGCTTTGCCACTGCCATCATGAACATGGTTGAGGGCGACCGTTGGAGGGTTGTTGTTCCTTACTACTTAGGCTACAATCCAAAGGTCAATCCCTCCAGTGCCATCCCCAACTACTCAGCCCTCATCTTTGACATCAAGTTGGTGCGCATTTACAAATACAGAAAAGATACGGACACCACCTGGCACTAACCAACTGACGCATGGGCATTAACAGCCCCTACGCATTGGCAATTGGTGGTATGAGAACAAGGACGTAACGAACATTTAATATTCAAAGGCACTTCCTCCCATGAACTCACGAAGAAGAGAGTGTGGTGGAAGAAGTTCAAGCGGAATGTCATGGAAGCGGTTCAACACCCATTTCAGACGTTCCGCTTCTTCGTAATTAGGGTCATCCTCCGGCACAGCCTTCAACAACGGCAGGGCTTTGGGCTTGAGCACAGCCAGTTCGTATTGGAAGGCCGTGCAGAAGTTCACATCGGCATTCTGCTGGAAAGGTACAATCCACTTTTCTTCCCCTCGACGCACAGACGGCCAGCGAGCAAGGGTCTGAGAGGCAGTCGTGTTTCGAAACTGCGCATCACGCACCATGCGACGGACGAGGCGATTGTCTGTCGTACCGTAATAAGTGCCATCGTCATTCTTTGCCACGGTGAGTCCAGAGATGTAGATGCGGAACAAAGACTCGTCAGGAATACCACCTGTCAGCAAAGGATTGAGGGCATGAATACCTTCCATTATCAGGATGCTGTTGGGAGCCAAACGAACACGTTTTCCACTTGGAAAGCTTTTCCCTGTCGGAAAATCATATCGTGGCAGCTCCACCTCCTCGCCTGCGAGTAGCTGTTGGAGGTGCTGTTGGAAGAGTGGAATGTTGACGGCCTCAACATGTTCGAAGTCATAATCGCCTGTCTCATCACGTGGAGTCTTGTCGCGATCCACATAATAGTCATCGAAGGAGAGGCATAAAGCACTCATTCCCCTCTGATTGATAGCCTCGCAAAGTTTCTTGCTGAAAGTGGTCTTTCCACTGGACGAAGGGCCTGCAATAAGCACGGCTCTCACTTGGGGACGGGCTGCGATGGCATCACCTATCAACTCAAAGCCACGCCACTGGAGTGCCTCTGCCATCTTCACCATCCGTTCAGCCTTACCCTCATCGATGACGCGATTCATCATACCGATGGAATAGGGAACCGTCTTGAGTCGCTTGGTAAAAAGGTATTTCCCCTTCACACGGGCAACCAAGTATTCAATCACTTCGTCAATCGGCTTGTCGCCCAGCTCTTTCTTGAGCTGCTCAGCAATCTTCAAATATGCGCCATTGACTTCAAACTTTTCTGTACTCCGACTGTTTCTAATGGTAAAGGTGACAGGTGTACTCATGTGATCGTTTTGTGGTTAGAGGTTAGAAATTCACATTATTGTGCCCAAAGGTAGTCATTTTTAATTGATAAATGAGCATTAATCATCAATAATTAGCCACAGAAAAGGCATTTTAGGGGTGGAGAGCATACTGAAAAGCAAAATTGTTAATTGTCAATTGTCAATATCAATTATTTTTATTACCTTTGCACCCGCTTTCTACGATGGCCCCATAGTTCAATGGATAGAACAAATCTCTCCTAAAGATTAGATCCGGGTTCGATTCCCGGTGGAGCTACCCAAGCGAAAGCGCATGGCCTTCACAGACAATGCTGCACACGGGGTTAGTTTAGTTGGTAGAATATCGGTCTCCAAAACCGAGGGTCGGGGGTTCGAGTCCCTCACCCCGTGCAGTTTCAAACCGATGCTGTCGTGCTTCTTGCAGACAGTCATCTTTTTGAGGGCGAGCAATTCATTTGAATTGACAAAACAACTTAGCGAGCGATCCAAAGTGTGGTCGCTCGTCTTTTTTATGTTATATATTGTTAATGTGACGATTAATCGGAGAAAATGTGCTATCTTTGTGGCAAATTTTCTAATTGATAAAGAATACATTAGGCGACATGAGGGAAAAAAGAATGTTGTTGTCGTGGCTGTTGGGCTGCGTGGTTTTGTGTATGCAAGCGCAACAGACAGCGATGAAGATGGTGGCAGATGGTCACTATCGAGGTGCTAAACATCAATTTGAGCAGTTCTTGGATGATGCAGACGAAGGGGAAAAGGGCTACGAAGAGGCAGAAGCTCTCTCTTTGGTGTGCGATTACGTGTTGGGGGTACCTGCCACAGCAGACAAAATGGGTGAATGGACTGAAGAACATCCGCTTTCGGAATATGCAGAAGTGCTGCGCGTGTTCAGACGCAACCTGTTAGTAAAGGGGCAGCGTTTTGATGAAGCACTGGAGTCCTTTTTCGAGGACGAAGCTAAAGGAATCTCCATTGAGACACCCCTACCCTATCCTCTGACAGGGCTGAGCGAAGAGGCAAGCTGCTACAACCCTGTGCTATACCGTTTAGCTGGTGAAAAACTCTACGACGAGGGTAAGTATCAGGAAGCATTAGGCTATTTAGATGCTGGCGAGAAGACACGCACATCGCAGTATAAGTTAGGTATGTGCTATTACAATATGGGCAGGTTCGATGCCGCCTATACCACTTTAGCAGAAGCGGCCAGCATTGATCAAGACGAGATGGCTCAGAACGCTTGGCTGCATGCAGGTATTGCTGCTTTGAAGGCAAACATGAGAGACCATGCACAGAAAGCATTCCTCAATGCCTCAAAGATGAACATCAATCCAGCACTTCGTGAACAAGCACTCTACAATTACGCTTTGACTTTGCACGAGCAACAAGCATCCACTACCGTGTCGGTAATGGAACAATTCTTGAAGGAGTGTCCTTCCTCAAAATACGCCACTGCCATTTCTCAGTGCCTGACAGAGGTGTATATGCAGAAGAAAGATTACTCGAAAGCACTCAAAGCCATCAGCAACGTGCAGACGCCCAATGCAGAAACGCAAGCCGACAAGCAAAAAGTACTATATAACCTCGCTTTCCAACAATTAAACTTGAATCACCTGCAGGATGCACTCACTTACGCTACACAGGCTGTAGCATTGGGCAAACAGGATGCTGAGGCATATGCTGAGTCGTACTACATCAAGGGCGACTGCAACTATCGCTTGGGTAATTATGAACAAGCGGGTAATGATCTGAACACGGCACTCAACCTCGGTCAGCAGCTGGCTGGACAAAAATTGAAGAATCAAGATTTCGCCATTTACAGCTTGGGGTATGCGTACTTTAAGCAGCAGAAGTATAATGCTGCTATCACGCAGTTCCAACGTGTGCTGTCAACAGCAGAGGAAACGTCCTCTGGCAAATCCATGAAAGCCGATGCCTACAATCGTCTTGGCGACTGTTACCTCAACATGCGCAATTATGGAGAAGCCAATGCAAATTACGAATTGGGCAAGAAGGCCAATTATGGCTATGGCGACTATTCGATGTTGCAACAGGCCTACATTGAAGGCTTGAACGGCAATTATGACAAGAAAATCCAAATGATTGAGCAGATGCTGGCAGAGTATCCTGCTTCTGGACTGGTTCCTAAAGCACTCTATGAACAAGGGCGTGCTTATGTGCTGTCTGGCAAGGAAGACGAGGCATCAACTATCTTCTCCTCCATCGCACGCCGTTATCCCCAAAGTGAATATGCCCAAAAGGCTCGTGAGGAAATCGTGAACATGGCCACCAACATCGCTATCCAAGATTCCATCGCAGCAGCCCAAGAGGCACAGGCTATCGAGTTGGCCAAGGCACCCGTGGTGGAAGCCCAAAAACTGTACAATGCAGGACATTATCAAGAAGCCGAGCAATTGCTAAACAAAGCAATTGACGAGGGTATCGGCAAGCCTTATTGGCTGGCAAAGGCTTTCATCCTGATGAGCGACATCTACAGGGCAGAAGGTCGTATCGTGGAGGCAAAGCAGACGTTGGAATCGCTGAAAGCCAACTACAAGGAGGATGACGACGTGAAGACGTTGATAGAAGAGAGGTTGAAGTTATAGTTGAGAGTTTAGAGTTTAGAGTTTAGAGATTAGAGTTTAGAGATTAGCATCAATATGAAACTAAGACTAATTATTTTTCATGTATCACTTTTCACGTCCCTTGCGGCTATGGCGCAACTGGACAATACTGTGGAGGTGACCAACGAAGTGAAACCTGTCGTGACTGACGCCAAGAAGGTGGATGTAAAGACCCAAGCCGCAGAGACGAAGGTGACGCACTACACAATGGAATATGCTGTGGAGGGACAACCTCTGAACAATTATGCACCTGAACCTTTAGGCGATTACGAAAGTGAAGCCGTGTGGAAGGGCAACAAGAAAGGATATGTGCATCTGGCAGGAGGTGTACTGGGCAAGTTGGATGGCCTGGCTCTCTATCAGTTAGACTTGACAGACAACGATGCGCTGACACTGGATTTCTCAATGAAAGGCTTCAATGGGAAGGCTCGAAAGAATGAGTTCTTTTATCCGACCAAGTGGAAGAGCCGTGACTACCAGAACCGTTTGGCGGCCAAGTATAACCACCGTTTCGACAATGGTGTGGACTTTTTCGTGAAGGGCGCCTATGAAAACCGCCTCCTCAACTATATGGGTTCATTGGACGCCACAGACAAGCAGCACAATGTGGTGGCTAATGCTGCTGTGGGATTCACCCCTTATCAGATAGGTAATTTCAGTATTGAAGCTACAGCAGGCATCGATTTCTTCAACCAGAACTATCGTACCACCCTCGCTGACAAGTTGGGCGAGACATTGCTGCATGCCGATGCCGACGCCTCTTACGCGTTCAGCGATGAACATAGCGTGGGCTTGGGACTGGGCGTCTTCCATTCTGCTTACGGCAACGATGAATTGAAGGGCATCACCCGAATGCGCTTCACACCACATTATTTATATAGTTCAGATTTGATGGATTTGCAACTCGGCCTGTTTGTCAGCACCAAAGGCAATGTGGCTCCTGACGCATCTTTTACTTACCATATCAACCCCAAGAGTGATGCGTTTGTGGAAGTGACTGGTGGGGAGGAGGACAACACCTTCCGCACCTTCTATGCTGCTCACCCCTACTTCGCGGTGTATGGTGGCACGCCTGACGAAAAGCAGAAGATGGAGGCAGCTTTCTATCAGATAGAGACAAGCATTGGTTACAGATTCAAGGACTACTATGGCCTCAACGGTCAAATCAGCGCCTCGTATGAGCAGGGGAAGAATGAATATTGTTTTGAAGGGTTGGAACCAGACCTGTTTGACCGATTGGTGAGTTGTGCAGAATTCTACAAATGTCGCAGCTTCTCTATTGATGCAGACTTCTCCTATGCCTATGAAGACATCGTGAAGGTGGACGCCAAACACCAACTGTACTTTGGTACGTGGAAGGACGAAAGTCTGAACAAATGGGTAAAGGGTGACTACAGCACCCCTGTCTTCTCGATGGACTGGAAGATTGACGTAAAACTGATGAAAGACTTCTATATGGGTCTTGACTGGCAATATGGTGTCTTTCATCAAGAAGACCTCGGCACAGAAGATGACCCTCAATATAAGCGTCCTGCACTCGTCAATTTGGGTGCCAGCCTTCGCTACACCTTGCCCATCAAACAGCCCATTACGCTCTTTGTGAAGGGTGACAACCTATTCAACCAGAACTATGACCGTTACTACGGTTATCGCAATATCGGAGCGAACTTCATAGGTGGTTTTGCATTGAGTTTTTAAGAAACTTGGTGAAAAATTTGGTGGAATAGAGGAAAAGCCGTACCTTTGCATCGGAAAAAGATTGGAAGGGTTCCGACATGAAGAGTGTCGGGATTCTTTTTCTTTTCGTCTTTGAAAGGAATTATTCTAATAACGATAAAACCAAAACATAAATATCATGGCTTATATGTCACAAGAGGGCTACGACAAATTACGTGCCCAAATCAAGCAACTGGAAGAAGTGGAACGCCCAGAGGTGATCCGCCAGATTGCTGAGGCTCGCGAAAAAGGCGACCTCTCTGAGAACGCTGAATATGATGCAGCGAAAGAAGCACAAGGCAAATTGGAAACAAAGATTGCCGAGTTAAAGGCTGTTCTTGCCGATACGAAGATTCTTGACCCATCTAAACTGACCAAGAAGGATGAGGTGCAGATTCTCTCGAAGGTGGAACTGAAGAATGTGGAGAACGGCATGAAACTCACTTACACCATCGTAAGTGAAGGTGAGGCCAATCTGCGTGAGAACAAGATTTCCATCAAGACTCCTATTGCCCAGGGACTCCTTGGCAAGAAGGTGGGCGATGTGGCTGAGGTCACAGTGCCACGTGGTGTGATGAAGTTTGAAATCATGAACATCAGCTTCGGATAACATCACACGTCAATCCTTCATTTTTCAATCCTCTAATTCTTAAAGAAATGGGTATTTTTGCTAAGATTGCAGCAGGAGAGATTCCTTCGTACAAGTGTGCTGAGAACGATGAGTTTTACGCCTTTCTCGACATCAACCCGTTGGTGAAGGGTCACACTTTGGTCATTCCACGTCGGGAGGTGGATTACATCTTCGATATGGAAGACGATGAACTGGCTCGTTTTGAAGTGTTTGCCAAGAAGGTCGCAGTAGCCATCAAGGCTGCCTTCCCATGCGTGAAAGTGGGTCAGGCCGTATTGGGACTTGAAGTGCCTCATGCACATATTCACCTCATTCCCATGCAGAGTGAGAAAGACATGAACTTCGCCAATCCCAAACTCAGCCTTTCCGCTGAAGAGATGCAGGAGATTGCCAGCAAGATTTATCAGGAATTCTCCAAGTAAGAAGGACGTTGCCAAATGTTGACTCAGCAAGAATGTGACTTTCTCCATTCACGCATGAAGGGCACCATCATCGAGACTTTGGGCATCCGTTTCATTCCCTCCGATGATGAGTTCGCTGTGGCAGAAATGCCCATCTCACCTCAGACACGCCAGTATCTGGGTGTATTGCATGGAGGCGCCTCTCTTACTTTGGCTGAAACCATCGCAGGTGTAGGTTCCCTTCATCTGACCAACTACGATGAATCTCTCGCCGTATGTGGTACAGAGGTGAATGCCAGCCATGTGGCGATGTCTGCCACAGAGGGGAAGGTGTTCGGAAAGGCGCATCTGATTCATGCTGGCAAAAGCACACATGTATGGAATGTCGATATTGTGGGTGAGGACGGCACCGTCATCTCTGCTGAGCGCGTAACCAATCGCATCATCAAACGGAAATAACTCAGACGCAAACCTTAACCCTCACCTTATAACATTCAGCAAGGAAGGAAGTAAGAAGGAAACGATACGAAAAAGGGGCATCTCATCTTGGAGTTGCCCCTTTTTTCGTGCCGAAGCACGAAGTTGGTTTTGAGAATTGAACCTTCGTTCAATCATTCTGGCTCATTCGAGCCTTGTTTTGCCGTCAGAGATAGCTCTTTTGGCGGAAGGTGAAGAGCTTCACAGCCGCACCCTCAATTGATTTGGTTTAGTTAAGCATTAATTGTTTATTATAAGTAAAAGCAAAAGTTCTTTAAGTGAGTACAAAAGAGAACTTGTTCTCAGTTTGTCGAGCGAGCAATTCAAATCTCACTGGACTTCATCCTCAGTAGCGAGACTAATGATAGAGTCATTGATTGCCTTCATCTCAGCCTGGCTCACATCCTTCACGCGAATGGTCTGTCGCACATCACTTGCCTTAATGTAAGGATCGACAGCCATCACTTTACTGTTCTCCTCCGCCTCCTGCTCTCCAATGGCATGTTCAGCAGCACGTCCGATGGTGAGTGCCATTGCCACGACTGCAGCAGCTTTGAAGAAAGGAGCAAAATGATGGGTGGTCATCTTGATGATGCGTGCCCTGTGCATATCCTTTGCCTTCGGTTCAACAGCCTCGATGCGTGCCATCATGCGCTCGTCGAAATCTTCGCTCAGCGTTTCTGCCTTTGCCTCCGTTTCGTAGTTAAAGAGGTCAGCATACTGCGCCAGATGTCCTGGTACATCCTCCTGAGAGAAGAACGAACGCAGAATTTGCTCCTCTTGCAGGGTTGTAGTGCAAGCGAAGTAACTTTCCAGCAATTGTTCTATGTACTTGTAGTCCATCTTGAGCTATTTTTTAGATCTGAGAGTGGCGGCAATGTGTTTGAAATGACTTTCATTTAATGAATTCATTTTCGCCACCCTCTATTCAAACGACGGATGAAAGATGAAAAAGTTACAAGAAAAGTGATTTTTTTTGCAAAATTTTTTCCTTCATCTCGTTTCTGGCACGGAAAAGCGTTACTTTTACGTCTGATTCTGAAATGCTTAACACATTTGCTATCTCTTTATAATTTTTACCTTCGATATCTCTCAGCTGCAGGATGGTGCGTTGTTTTTCTGGCAAGGAGTTGATGATGCTGGCGACGAACCCTGTCGTTTCCTGACGCATCAGTGTGCCGTCAGCCCCTCCTTGCCCCTCATCCAAACGGTCATGTTCCTCATCATCAAACGACACATGTTGGTTGTCCATCTTCTCCTTCCTGTCAATGGCCAAGTTTCGAGCCATGGTCAGCGCAAAGGCCTCTAGATTCTCCACCCTATCCAATTCTTCCCGCCTTTCCCACAACTTCATGAGGGTGTCCTGCACGATGTCCTCCGCCTCCTCCCTGTTTAGGATGATGCGTAAAGCCGTTCTGAAGATAATGTTCTTCAACGGTAAGATATCGTGCTTGAAGTCCATTGTGTGATACTATACTAACCCTAAACTCTAAACCCTAAACTTTCAACTCTAAACTCTAAGCTCTCAACTCTAAGCTCTCAACTCTCAACTCTTCGCCTTCGCCTCTCAACTAATCACCGTGCCTTGTTTTCCGTCAATGGCGTCGGCCTTCGTGATGATGACCCTCTTCACGCCTGCCTTCACAGCCTCAAGGGCATTCTCTATTTTGGGAATCATGCCACCACTGACGACTCCATCAGCCTTCAACTGTTCAAAACTCTCTGCCGTGATATGGGGGATGACAGAGGCTTCGTCGTCAGGATCTGTCAACACGCCAGCATGTTCAAAACTATAGATGAGGGTCACATCGAAATAGGGAGCCAGCGCCTTGGCGGTCTCACCCGCTATGGTGTCAGCGTTGGTGTTCAGGAGATGTCCCTGCTTGTCGTGGGTCAGGGGAGCCATGACTGGCACTACACCCTCGTCAATCAGCGTGGCGAGCATACGTCCGTCACAAGCATCGACATCACCCACAAAACCAAAATCCACCATCTGCTCTACGCCATCTTCCATCTTCACTTTCTTCAGAGGGCGTTTGTGCGACTGCATCACGTTCATGTCAGCCCCCGTCAAGCCCAAGGCATTGATGCCACAAGCCTGCAGACGTGCCACGATGCTCTTGTTGACCAAACCGCCATACACCATCGTCACCACCTTCAGCATTTCAGCATCTGTCACACGGCGACCACCAATCATCGTGCTTTCGATGCCCAACTGCGCTGCTACCTTCGTAGCCGACCGACCACCACCATGCACCAGCACCTTTGCACCTTCGATGGCACTGAAATCCTGGAGCAACTGCTGGAGGCTCTCCTCGTCCTCCACAATCTTGCCCCCCACTTTCACCACTGTCAATTTTTCCATTTTATCCAACCGTCTAAATTTCTATTCTTAATTAAGAATCTAAATCTCAAAGTCCAAGCAACTTCTCTGCACCGTATAAGGGCGCACCTTGCCATTTGCCACAGCCACATGTTCCGGATGATGAGCATATCCCTTCAAGGCTTCCTCCGACTCAAGGGTGCTGTCGAGCATCACGTCAGCATTTGACGATGCCAGACGGCCATCGATGTTCACTTTCACGTCAAGGAGTCCAGGCACCTTGCCCACCAGTCCTTCAAGACCCTCCTTGATACCGCATTTCACTTCTTTCTTCTCGTTCTCC
>CADCQH010000178.1 GCA_902803605.1 uncultured Bacteroidales bacterium
AGATCGCTACTGTTGGCGACGCTATTGCTTACATCGAGCAGAACGCTAAGTAATTATGGAATTAAAGAGAGTTGTTGTAACAGGTATCGGTGCACTGACTCCACTCGGCAACACGGCTGAGGAGTCTTGGGAGAACCTCAAGGCAGGCAAGAGCGGTGCTGGTCCTATTACTCATTTCGACGCTTCACAGTTCAAGACTCAGTTCGCATGCGAAGTGAAAGGTTTTGATTCGTCTGCTTACATCGACCGTAAGGAGAGCCGCAAGATGGACCTTTACACCCAGTATGCACTTGCAGCAGCTAAGATGGCCATCGAAGACTCTGGCATGGATCTTGAGGCTGTTGACAAGAACGAAATAGGAGTTGTGCTCGGTGTAGGTATCGGAGGTATCAAAACTTTCGAGGAGGAGGCTGGCAATTATGCCATTAACGGTCCCCAACTCGGTCCTAAGTTCAATCCGTTCTTCATCCCTAAGATGATTGCAGATATCGCCTCTGGCCATATCTCTATCCAGTACGGATTCCGTGGACCCAACTACACAACAACTTCCGCTTGTGCTTCATCTTCAAGCGCACTTGCTGATGCGTTCAACTTGATTCGTTTGGGCAAGGCCAACGCAATCGTGGCAGGTGGTGCTGAAGCAGCCATTTGGGCATCAGGTGTGGGTGGTTTCAATGCCATGAAGGCACTCTCCACTCGCAATGAAGAGCCAGAAAAGGCAAGCCGTCCATTCAGTGCAAGTCGTGATGGCTTCGTGATGGGTGAAGGTGCAGGCATTCTGATTCTTGAAGAATTGGAGCACGCTAAAGCACGTGGTGCCAAGATATATGCTGAGATGGTAGGTGCAGGTATGTCTGCAGATGCTTATCACATCACAGCCACTCACCCAGAAGGTCTTGGCGCAAAACTCGTAATGGAGCGTGCATTGCAAGATGCTGGCTTGAAGCCTGAGGACATTGACTACATCAATGTTCACGGCACTTCCACTCATGTGGGTGACATCTCTGAGGCTAAGGCTATTAAGGAGGTGTTTGGTGACGCAGCCTACAAGTTGAACATCAGTTCAACCAAGTCTATGACCGGTCACCTTCTCGGTGCAGCAGGCGCAGTTGAAGCGATGATCAGCATACTCGCAGTGAAAAACGACATTGTTCCTCCAACTATCAACCACGAAGAGGGTGATGAAGACCCAGAGATTGACTATACGCTCAATTTCACCTTCAACAAGGCTCAGCAGCGTCCTGTACGTGCAGCCCTCAGCAACACCTTCGGTTTTGGCGGTCACAATGCCAGCGTAATTTTCAAGAAGTATCAGTAATCTTGGGAGCATCCGTTCCCAAGAACTTTTCTCAAAGTTCAAGTGATTCTGGATATCTTAGATAAAATAAGGCTTCTTTTCGTTTCCGAGAAGAAGCCTTTTTTGCGACTCAAGTCCATCCTTGGGTTTTATCCGCATAACATCAGGCTCTATCAACTGGCGCTGATGCACAAGTCTGTGGCTTATCATGAAAAGGATAACCATTACGTGAACAACGAACGCTTGGAGTTTCTGGGCGACGCCATGTTGGGTGCTATCGTGGCAGACATCCTCTACAAGCATTACGGCAACAAGCAGGAGGGTTTCCTCACTACGCTTCGGAGCAAGATTGTGTGTCGCAATTCGTTGAACAGACTTTCGGAGGATTTGGGCTTGGACAAGCTGATTCGTCATGCAGGAGCCATTACGACTGGTCACAACAGTTTCATGAGTGGCAATGCCTTTGAGGCTTTTGTGGGTGCCATTTACCTTGACCGAGGTTACAAATACTGCTACCGTTTCTTGGAGGAGCAGGTATTTAAGAAGCACATCAACATCGAGGCCATTGCCAAGCAGGAGAAGAATTTCAAGAGCACCCTGATAGAATGGTGTCAGAAATACCAATACAAATTTGAGTTCGTACAGAAAGAGTCGCGTGATGTCAAGAACACCCCCGTCTTCCATTCTTGTGTGTCTGTCGAGGGCATTCCTTGTGGGACAGGTGATGGCTACAGCAAGAAAGAGAGCGACCAGAACGCAGCCAAGCAGGCACTCAAGCGCATCAAGCAGGACAAGGAACTGCTGAATGGCATCCAGAGCGTAAAAGCGAAGATAAAAGTGAAAGGTGAAGAGTGAAAAGAACACATTACCTACCAGTAGGATGGTGGGATGCTTATATTTTTTTCTTTTCACTCTTCACTTTTCACTTTTTTGTCGTACCTTTGCATCTAAATTGATATTGTAATGAACACAACAGGATTCCTAAATAAGATTTATTTCTCCAGAAGACAGAAGCAGTTGGAGAAGTATGCCACCCATGCAAAGGCGTTGCAACTCAAGATTTTTCGTCATCTGATTCGTCAGGGACAGAAGACGGAGTGGGGAGCAGAACATCATTATGACCAGATTGACTCTTATGAGAAGTTCTGCCAGCAGGTTCCTGTGAACACCTACGAGGAACTGAAGGCATACATCCACAAGATGCGTCAGGGAGAGGCCGACATCCTTTGGCCAGGCGTAGTGCGTTGGTATGCCAAGTCCTCAGGCACGACGAACGACAAGAGCAAGTTCATTCCGGTAAGTGGCGAAGGACTTAAGAACATTCACTATCGTGGTGGTACGGATTGCGTTGTGAGCTATCTCCACATCAACCCCAAGAGCAAGTTTTTCTCGGGCAAGAGCCTCATTCTGGGAGGCAGTCATGCTCCCAACCTCAACACCCCCAATAGTTTGGTGGGCGACCTCAGTGCCATCCTTATTGAGAACATCCCTTCTGCGGCCAAAGTCATCCGTGTGCCGAAGAAGAAGATTGCCCTGTTGAGCGACTTTGAGGAGAAGCGTGACAAGATAGCCCGTGCTGCAATGGACATGAACATCACCAACATCAGCGGTGTGCCTTCGTGGATGCTCAGCGTCTTGAACCGTGTGATGGAACTGAAGGGGGTTGACCGTCTCGACGCTGTATGGCCCAACCTCGAAGTGTTCTTCCACGGAGGTGTGGCTTTCACGCCTTACCGTGAGCAGTACAAGAACATCATCGGCCTGCCCAATATGCACTACATGGAGACCTATAATGCCAGTGAAGGCTTCTTCGGCTTGCAGAACGACCTCTCCGACCCCAATATGCTTTTGATGATTGACTATGGCGTCTTCTATGAGTTCTGCCCGATGGACAATCTCGACCATAACGGCTATCCGATAGATGCCAACAAGATTGTGCCATTGTGGAATGTGGAACCAGGTGTCAATTATGCAATGATCATCAGCACCACTTGCGGACTCTGGCGTTACCTGATTGGCGATACGGTGAAGTTCTCACAGAAAGATCCTTATAAGTTCAGCATCACAGGACGCACCAAGCATTTCATCAATGCCTTTGGTGAGGAACTCATCGTGGACAATGCCGAGAAGGGACTTCTTCAGGCCTGTGTGGCTACAGGTGCCCAAGTGAAGGACTACACGGCTGCTCCCATCTTCATGGACAGCAATGCCAAATGCCGTCATCAGTGGATCATCGACTTTGTCAAGGCACCAGCCTCAATCGAAGAGTTTGCCGCCATCCTTGACCGTTCCCTTCAGGCCATTAACTCAGACTATGAGGCCAAGCGCCACAAGGACATCACCCTTCAGCCCCTTGAGATCATTGTTGCCAAGCCAGGTCTCTTTGACGAATGGCTCAAGAGCAAGGGCAAACTGGGTGGTCAGCACAAGATTCCTCGCCTCAGCAATTCCCGTCAGTACATTGAGGAACTCCTCCAGATGAATGCTTAACCACAACGATATTCATCAATGAAGAAATCCTCGCTCCATATTCTTCCCATTCTCATGATAGCAGCAGTCCTGCTGCTATTCTTGGCTTGTGCTCGCATTGGCACTCCTGATGGCGGTCCCTACGATGAGACTCCTCCCAGGGTGGTGCACACCTCGCCCAAGTTTGGTGCTGCCAATGAGAAAAACGTGAAGAAGGTGACGATTGAGTTCGACGAGATTGTGAGGATTGACAATGCGATGGACAAGGTGGTCATCTCGCCTCCGCAGATACAACAGCCGGAAATCGAAGCCAATGGACGACGCATTACCGTGACTTTGTTCGACACACTAAAGGCCGACATGACCTACACGATCGACTTTGCTGATGCCATTGTTGATAACAACGAAGGGAATCCCTATGGAGATTATGCCTTCACGTTCTCCACAGGAGAGCAGGTCGATACCTTCCAGGTGTCGGGTCATGTGCTGAATGCTGAGAACCTTGAACCCATCAAGGGAATGCTGGTGGGGCTTTACAAGATAGGGGAGGGTGAAGAAGGTGATTCCGTCAGGGAACTGCCCGATTCCATCTTCCGTACCACCCCCTTCGAGCGCATCTCTCGTACCGACAGCCGAGGGCATTTTGTCATCAAGGGACTTTCCCCTGGGCAGTATCGTGCCTTTGCCTTGAAAGACTTGAATCAGAACTACGTGTATGACCAGCGTGCAGAGATGGTGGCTTTCTCTGACCGCATCCTCACCCCTTCCAGCCGTCCTGATATCCGTCCTGATACCGTGTGGCATGACAGCATTCACTACGACTCCATCGTCTATACCCCTTACACCCATTACTTTCCAGATGACATCGTCTTGACGGCTTTTGAGTCAGCCCTCCAAGACCGTCATCTGCTCAAGAGTGAACGTCCCATCCTTCAGAAGTTCTCCCTCTACTTCACAGCCCCCTGTGACACGTTGCCACGTCTGACAGGTCTGAACTTCAACAGCGACGGGGCTTTCGTCATTGATGCCAGCGAACACAACGACTCCATCGACTATTGGATCAGGGATTCCCTCATCTACAATCTTGACACCCTGCAGATCCAGCTCGACTTCTTCGAGACAGACACGACAGGTAACTACTCCATTACGACCGACACCCTGCGTATGGTGTCCAAACTGACCAAAGAGCGTATTGCCCGCGACTTGCAGGAACGTCTCGACGAATGGGCGAAGGAATACAAGCAGCAGGTGAAGGCAGAACGTCGTGCTGCAGAGAAAGCCGCGAAGGAAGAAGGAAAAGAAACCGGCAAACAAGAAGAAGACAAACAAGAGAGGAAGAAAAGGAAGAAGTCCGATGACGATGACATTGAGATACCTCCGTTGCCAGAGGAATTCCTGGCCTACAAGACGACCAATATCCAGTCGATGGATCCCGACAAGAACATAGATTTCATCTTCGAGGAACCCTTGGAGACCGTTGACCTCTCCAAGATACATTTCAGCATGAAGGTGGACACCCTCTTCGAGCCGGCCAAGTTCCTGTTCCGTCAGGTGCCGGACGACATCAGGACCTATCGCCTCTATGCCGAATGGGAAGCCGATTCCACTTATCAGGTGGAGGTGGACACGGGAGCGTTTGTCAACATCTACGGCAAGCGCAGCGAGGCCATGAAACGCCCCATCCGCATGAAACGTCTGGATTCCTATTCCACCCTCTTCGTCGTGATGCAGGGAAATTGGGATGATGCCATTGTACAGCTGCTGTCAGGAGCAGACAAGGTGGTCAAGAGTGTCAAGGTGGAGAAGGGTCATGCCGACTTCTATTTCCTCAATCCTGGCGTCTTTTATCTCCGCCTCTTCCGCGACCTCAACGGCAATGGTGTTTGGGATACGGGTGACTATGACCAGCACCTCCAGCCAGAACCCGTCTATTATTACCCAGGCGAACTGACACTCAAGGCACAATGGGAAATCACTCAAGATTGGAATCCGATCGCCACTCCGTTGGCCAAGCAGAAGCCCCAGAAAATCACCAAGCAGAAACCAGACAAGGAAAAGACCATCAAGAACCGAAATGCTACAAGGCAAAGGAAATAACCTTTACCTAATCACGTATTTCTTACCCTTGTA
>CADCQH010000179.1 GCA_902803605.1 uncultured Bacteroidales bacterium
GATAAGCTAAATGCGTATGGAATTTTGGCGGGCGCCACGAGACTTTGCGGCGGGCATCACAACAATTTGTGGCGCCCGCCACAAATGTTTATGGCGTACGTCATAAACCCTAACAATCTAAGACATTTTCCCTTTTAAGTCGACCTATTCTCCCTTTTATGTCGGCTCATTGTACCTTTCCCTAGGAAGGGATTTCCCAAGCTCCAGTTATTTATATTTGTTTCTTCCCGTTAAGATGTTCCACCGGTTATGGATGGCTTGGCCTATCTGCTTGAAGTTTCCGTAGCGGAGGTTATTGAAAAGTTCTTCGAAAGAACGGCATACTTTGAGCCAAGGGTGTCCCCAAGCATTGGTGCGATAGACATTTTCCTTGAACGCAAGATGCTCTATGACGTGGGCAGGATGGCGCAAGGGAAACTGGAGCGTGTGCCGTTGCATGGTGTACATGCGGCGCAGACGGTTGGGAATTGTATTGAGGTTGGCTGAATAGTGGGTGCTGTCAGGCGTGGCTCCGAGGTTGTTGACGAGGTTATGGGTGGGCATGATGGCGAGTTGGTGGTTGAGGATGAGGCTCATACAGAAGATGGTCTCGTAGTATTCCTTGCCCGAGTCGCGATGGTGGTAACACATGTCGAGCAAGTGCTGGCGGTATTTGCGGAGTTTCCATAGGTCGCGCACTTGACGCATGGCGTAAGGGTCATCAAGGAAAGTGTAGTGGCTGTCCCACGTATCAATGACACGTCGCCAACTTGCCCATCCCCAAATACTGAAGACGGTGGTGAAGAAGTAGTCATCGGGCACGTCAGGGGTGACTTCATCGCTGTTGAAGCCTGCAATCATGCCTATGCGCTCGTCGTCGGCATAGCGATCAAGCAATTCCTTGCAGAAAGGGAAGAAGGACTGCGAGGGCACGTCATCATCTTCAAGAACGATGCAGCGATCTACAATGGAGAATGCCCACTTCTGGGAAAGGTACTCAGAGGGGTCGCAGCCGTAGTTCTTCTCTTGGTAGAGTTGATGGACTTCGCACTCCCAGTCAATGTCGGCAACGACCTGGCGACACTGCATGATGCGTTCCATATCTTGTTCGCCTCGCGGTCCGTCTTGGTAGAGGAAGAGGCGAGTGGGGCGTGCTTTCTTTACTTCATCGAAGACTTTCTGCAAGAAGTCCGGACGGTTGAAGAAGAGGATGAGCACTGACACGTCTATGTTTGCTGGAGCTTTCATTTTTGAGTATATTCAAATCTTTCTCTTTCTTTAGTTCTCTGATGTCTGTCTGTTCGTTTTCGTTCCTTACCTTGCAGAAAATGCCTTTCATCGGCCAAATAGATATTTCTTCAAGAACGGGCTCATGCGCAGGATTTCTGAGATGAGGAGACAGAAGGCGATGATGATAAGTGCCATGCCGACGGAGAGGACGATATCAATGACGAAGTTGGGGTGGTGGGCGTCAAGCCACTTACCCACTTCGGGAAGTTTGGGTAGGAGAAGGAAATGGAGGAGATACACATCAAGGGTGCGAATTCCTACGTATTGGAGTCCCCGCCCGATGCGTGTCTGCTGGGTAAAGAGGCTCTGGTGGTGGCGGAAGTACATGACGACGATAAGCATGAGGGTGTACATGGCGAGTGTCTTGGGCAGGTTGGTCCATTCGTGTTTGATGAGGTGCCACCTGAAGATGTCGGCGCAACAGAAGAAGGCCAGTAGTACGGTGATGAGGAAAAAGCCTCTGGCGTCGAAGAGTTGTTGGACGCGCTGCCAGTGCCGGTGGACAATGTTGCCAAGCAAGAAGAAATGCATGAACTTCATGGTCTCGTAGAAAGAACTGTACATCATGAAGTCAGTCTTATACCACTTACCTAAGGTCTTCGGAAGTCCTAAGGAGATGTAGGCACAGAGGCTGATGACCCAAAGAACGACGATGGCAATGTTTTCTGCCCGTTTACCGAAGCGCTGGAAAGAGGCTACCGTCACATAGTAGATGAGGAACATCTGGAGGAGCACCCACGTGAACCAGTAGCCATCTTTGGTGGGTGTCTTCATGGCACGCATGAATCCTTCCTCGAAAGTATAGTTGGTACGCAGGACAATGAATACACAGAGGAAGACCAGCGTGGGGAGCACCTGCACCTTGATTTTCTTCCAAGTGAGGGATGCGAAGCTCTGAGGTGTCCACAGCCATGTGGCTTTGTAGGCGAGGAAACCGCTGACAAAGAAGAAGAGCGGCATACGGAAGAGCACAAGGAAGGGAAGGGAGGCGGAAATCTTCTCCGACTCCAGAAATCCTGATTGTGCCACATGGTAGGCCACAACCAGTATCATGGTGAATCCACGCATGGCGTCGAGCCATTCAAGTCTTTGTTTCATATTCTATTAACCTTAAGTTAATCTTAACCCTAACTGTCGACTATCTGTTTCACCCTCGACTCCCTAACATCTCAATCAGTTGGTCGCTTTTACCACTGATGAATTTCCTGGCGAACATTTTTCCACTGGCCATCAGGGTGTCATGATCATTCTTGTCCATCACCTTGATGACGGGATCGTAGAGAATGTAGTGAAGAGGGGTGAGTGCTGCCAGCCCCGGATACTTCCCCTCGTGAAGGATGCAACGGGACGCCCATTCTGGAGAATTGAACGTGATGGTTTGTATAAGGGTTTCAGCCTGTCCGAAAGAGTCAATGAAATAGCGGCGGATGGCGGGCTCGTTCATGTACATATCATAGATGTATGTAGCGAGTGGCTGACTGATGCACCACCATGCAGAGCCCTTGTAGAGATGCCACTCATGACCGTTTACCATGAAGGAGAGGGGTTTGTGTATACCTAACAACCCATTGGCTTTCCTGCACAGGATGCTGAGCCGTTCATTACCTTTGTTGCTGAGCCAACTGATGTGAAAGAAAGGGCGTGCCAGCGAGTAGAGTTCGTACTGTTGCTTGCTCAAAAGCGGTGTGTCCATGCGGATGCCGCTAAGTATCTCTTTGTTGCCCTGTTCCTCCAGCCATTGAGTGATGTGGGTGTTGCTCCATAATGGATAATCCATGCCGGAGAGGAAGAAGATGCGATTGAAGTGTACGGGATGGTCGATGGCTGCTTTGATGAGTGCCATCTGGTACTCTACCTCGAGGATGGTACCCCAACGTACATCAATCCGATGGGTGAGGAAGTGTACATGGTCTCCTTGTAACACAGCCTGGAATGGAGTGATGTCAGACTTCTTGTCGATGTGGATGAAGAAGTGGGCATCGGGATGCAGTGCCTCCACCAATCGTTTCAATTGGGGTGCATCTGTATGTGCTGATATGAGATAGGCGATGTTCATGGAGAGTTGAGGGTGTAGAGTGTGGAGTTTAGAGTTTAGAGTTCTGGGTTTAGCGCTAAGGGCTGAGGTTTTTTCTTCCATCTGCCACTCAACCAAGGCACTTTTTCTATATACGGTACAAGCCAGGTGCAGAGGCCGAACACGAAAACGATGAGGACGATGAAGTCATCCCAATGTCCGTAGATGCTGTGTCCGAAGACAATATGGGTGAAACGGTAAAATTGCAGAATGGGGTAGTGTAGGACGAAATAGACCATCGAGTGCTGGCCGATGTAGTTGATGGCAGGAATGTGAGGCAAGGGCAATTTGATGAAGAAACCAGAAAGCCCTATGAGGATGATTACCGTGTTGAAAAAGGCTGCCCAGGGGTCGCCTTGAAACAGGTTGGTGCTCATCACATATTCGCCGTGCCAGAGGATGTTGAGCACAATAAAGGCAGCAACGAGACCCCCTGATATGTACAGCGTAGAACGTCGTCCCATCTTGTCTATAAGCCATCGCCAAGTTCGTCCGAGATTAAAGAAGAATACGCCCATAGGTACATTGCTCAGGCTCATCGGTAGCGGATTCTCTTGTGTCCATAGCCAGTAACTTAGCAGAGGACAAATCAGGATGATGACCGTCTGGAACACGGAGATGGGCTTGACGATGTGTATTTTCTTGATGAAATGCACGAGTACGTAAGCAGCCCAAAAGGAGAAAAGGAACCATACGGGTTCGTTGCCCCAGAAGGAACTGGTCTTCCATAAATGACTCCACTCCATTGGTTCGATGGGATGGTGATAGCGCTTGATTTCGAAAGGAATGTAGAGGGCATAGATGAGGAAACCGATGGTGCCCCACACTACATAGGGTATGAGCAATCGCTTTGTCTTGTCTGTGATATATGCCTTGGTGTCGCCTGATACGGTTTTGTTGAAATACCCTGCTTTGAAAAAGAAAAAGCACATGAAGAAAAACGACCATGCCATCACTTCGCTCCACCATTGGTCGCCCTTATGACCGCAAAAAGTGATGGTGTGCAAGCAAATCATACGGATGATGCAGATGCCGCACAGAAAGTCAAAAGTATGGTTACGTTCCTTCATGAGTGCAAAGGTAGTGAAAAGTTTAGAGTTGAGGGTTTAGAGTTGGAACTTTTTTTATATCGTCCTGATAAACATGGTATTTTTTCCACATAGGTGGTGAGCCATGTGCAGGTGATAAGTACAAATAGCATCATTAGGATAACATCTTCCCAGTGGTGCGCTACTGTGTGCCGGAACGCCAGATGGGTGAAAGCATAAAGATAGATGAGAGGGAAGTGGCCCACGAAAAATACCATCGAGTGCTCGCCGATGAAGCCCACCATAGGTACACGTGGTAAGGGCAGTGCCAACAGAAGTCCAGATATACCCACTAAGGCACAGAGGGTGTTGATGCCTGCTCCCCACGGATTTTGCACGAATTTATTGAGACTCATATCGTATTCTCCATGCCACAGATGGTTGCCCGCTACAAACTCGGCAATGAGCAGCACACTCAAGGCGATGAGCCAACCCTTGGGTACTCGTGTCTGCAACCAACGCCAACTTCTGCCGAGATAAAAGAAAAACACCCCCATGAACACGTTATCGAGACTCATCCATAGAGGGTTGTGCCGTGTCCATAAATAGTAACTGATAAAAGGGAAGGTGATGGCTATCCACCGCAAATAATTCACCTTGTTCAGAAAATGTACAATGACGTACGACATGAAGAAGGACATGAGGAACCATAATGGAGGATTGCCCCACACGTGGCTGTCTTTCCATAGGTGCTCCCAATGCAGCATCTTATAGTATCGCTGGAAATTGTCAGGAAACAGGAGCATGAAACCGAAGTAGATGATGCTTCCGATCACGCCCCATGTGATGTAAGGTACGAGCAGACGCTTGACGCGGTCTTTCAGATAAGGCCAGGTGGGAGTGGAAGTGCCCTTGTTGAAATATCCTGCTTTGAAGAAGAAGAAAGACATGAAGAAGAAAGACCACGCCATCACCTTTGTAAACCAAAACTCGTTGCGATAACCACACGTGCTCATCACGTGCAGCAGAATCATTCGCAGAATGCAAAGTCCGCACAATAAATCAAAAGTATGGTTACGTTGGGTCATGAGAGTTTAGTTTTTAGGTTTTCCCATCGTTAGCCTGTCTTCCACCATTCGTTCCATATAGGATTGGATGATGGCTTTCAGTTCACGTTCCATTTGCTGTTCCGTCTTGCCTGTCTTGCCTAAAAGGTTCTGCTTGAGGAACCAGTCTTTCTTGTAGTTATAGAGAGCCTTGGAATGTCCGTCATCAGTGAATTGCAACACGTAGTCGCCTTTCACGTATTGGTAGATTCCCTCCGTGTTGTTGACTGCCCATGTGAGACTGTCGGGTGTGTTGAGCAGGTCTTGTCCGAAGGCTACATACGGATTCTTATAACCGAGATGTCCCAGGATGGTGGGCATGATGTCGATTTGCTGTGCAATGCAATGACGACGTTCAGGCTTGATTTCGCCTGAAGGATCGAAGATGATGATGGGCACCCCAAATACGCCGAGGTCGGTCTGGTATTCAGACCGTGCAGTCAGGTTCGTGTGGTCTGCGGTGAGTACGAAAATGGTGTTGTCGTACCAAGGTTGTTTCTTTGCTGTCTCAAAAAATAAACGTAGCGCATTGTCCACATAGCGGATGCATTTGCACAGCACATTGGGGTCATCAGGTTCATCCTTGAATTTGTTCTGGTAGCGTTCAGGTACCTTGTAAGGGTGATGCGAACTGGCGGTGAATACGGAAGTGATGAACGGCTCCTTCATCTGGCTCATCTGCAAGGCGTAGAATTGGAGGAACTCCTCATCCCAAATGGCCCACATTCCATCGAAATCCTGATCGCCGTTGAAGCGTTTGTCTTGGTCGTATTCCGTTCGACCCAAATATTTCTGATAACCAGTGGCATGAGCAAAAGCCTCAAAGCCCATCGAACCGTTTTCAGCTCCATGGAAGAAGGCTGATTGGTAACCGATCTTGTCCAGTTCGCCCGCTAAGCCACTTACCTTATTCAATGAGGCAGGGGTGAGGAAGAAGGGCTCGATGAAACGTGGAATGCTGGAGAGGATGGAAGGCATACCATCAATGCTCTTACGTCCATTTGCAAAAGTATAGTCAAAAGTGAGGGAGTGCTGAATGAGCGAATCGGTGAAGGGAGTGTAGGTTTTGTAGTTGAGGGTTGAGGGTTGAGGGTTGAGAGCAGGCAGGGGATTGTAGGCACCGATATACTCTCTTCCGTAACTTTCCATGATGAGTACGACTACATTCTTTTTCTTCTCCACAAGGCTATCTGCAGGCATGTAGATGGGCTGGTAAATGCTGTCAAGTTCTTTCCGTGAATAATACTTGGGGTCAACGAACACGTCCTTATTGATAGATCGTATCATGGAGAAAGGTGTGTTGAGAATGAGCGCCACTTCAGGTGCACGGTTCACATATTGATGGGCATTGCTCAGTGTGATGGGGCGTACGGCTGTGGTGGCACCTCCTCTCATACCAGCGATGGTGATGGGTATGTATAATCCGAAGCAAATGATCTGGATAACATAATAGATGAGATAGTTTTTAATCATGCGCAGTCGGAATGTCCCTGTAGGCTTGACATAAAGGATGATGAGTCCGACAATGAGGATGATGCCAACCAAAACGAGATACCAATGGTTAAGCAGTTCCACACCCACGACATCACCGATATTCCCTTCATTGCTGAATTCCTGGAAGACAGACCAGTTGGTGCGTCGGCCTGTGTATTGGAAGTACACGGCATCAGAAAGATTGGCGATGATGCATACGGAGTTGATAAGGACATACATCCATTTGTTCATGGTCTGCCACCAGTTCTTTTCTTTCCAATGCAGAGGAATGAGCATCAGAATGGCATAGAGGGCATTGGTATAGAGTATGGCAGATGTGTCGAACATCCAACATCCCTTGAATGCTTCCCAGAAAGAGAGTTGGTCGAAACCTTCGGAAATGACTGCCCAATTTTCAAAGAGGTAGGCCAAGCGGCACAGGCCATAGACCATATAGACCAATGTCAGGTTGCAGATGAAAGCAATCGGGCTGGAGATGTAGGACTTTTTTAGTTGTATGCGTCTCATTTTCTTCTTTTCTTATATTCTTGGATGCGTTCTGCAAAGGCAACGTCTTTTTTGTTGTCGGGGTCGGGTGTGAACTCAATCTTCTCTGGAATGTCATGTCCGCAGTCCACCAATCGGTTCTCTGCCATGGACTTCACGACATAGAGGGAGTCATATAATGTTCCTTCCGTTGCATCGTAGGCCGACATGAAGAGCGTGTCGCCACGGGTGCAGACCTTTTGATAGTAGCGGCTGCCCGAACCGAACTTGTCGAACCGTTTATCGAACTCAATGCGGTAACTCTTGGGTGAGCAGTGACTCACGGTGTAGATAGGGGGAATGGCAGTGCCGTTGTTGGAATGCTGGGTCATACGGGCATAAGCGTGCTCATGGCCTTGCAGCACAAGGTCAACACCATATTCTCGGATGAGATCGTCGAACATCCACCGCTGGATGAGGTTGTTCATGCTGCCACGGATAGAGTAGAGCGGGTGGTGAAGCACAACAATCTTCCACTTCACTTTACTTGCTGCCAGTTTCTCCTCCAGCCACTTCCGTTGTGTCCAAAGATAGGGAAACTCGCGATTGCTGTCAAGGCAGAAGAACTGGATGTTTTTATATTGCACGGAGAACACTTGGTTCTCGCCTACCATCGAGTCGAGGAAATAAGAATGGATGAGAGAGAAGCGGCGTTCGAGCGTGCCAATCACTCCCTTCAGATAGTCGTGATTACCCGTTACGGTGAGCACGGGTACCGTCTGTCCTACCGAGTCGATGCTCTCAAACGTTTCTTTCCAATAAGCGTCAGTAGGACGTTCGGTTAGGTCGCCTCCACACACGAAGAATTCGGTGTCAGGATTAGCACGGAATGCAATTTTCAACAGTTGGTTGGCAATGCCGCCGATTGAGTCTTGGATGTCGCCCATAAAAAGGAACGATGTATTGGCATTGGCGGCATCCTGTACGAAGAAGGTGTACCACGGCGAAGCCTCCTCGCCCGTCCATGCTCGATATCGGTAGAAGTGTCCCCCTCTCAGATGACGCAATCTTGCCACATAATAGGCGGCCTTGCCGCTCCTTGACACAAACACTTCCCCTGTGGCTGTTATCTGATCCCTTGTTCCGTCATCCATATCCTCCACCTCTACGTATGCTTCCTTTACCTCATCGCCACACAACCAACTGATGTTGCGGCTCCCCATCCCATCCTCATCGCCAAATGTCAGCAGGATCCTTGACGGCACATTCGGTGCCTCATAGGGTGCTTCTTCAGGATTTTCAAACCATACATCCCAACGACTGGCGCACCAGATACAGAGGACGGTCAGCAATAAAAGGGATATGATGAGTTTAATTCGGCGGCGCATATAGATTATTATAGTCAATCTTAACGTCCAAGTCAACGTATTCTTAATCCGTATATAATTGTTTCACCCTTTCGGCAAAACGTTCTGGGTGCTGTTTGAGTTCCTCCACTACTTCTTGATAAGGTCGGGTAGTGTCAAGGTAACGTTGGCCGTGGTCAGTCGGCAGATGTTTGGGGGTCATATAGTCCTCGCCAAAGTAGCAGACCAGGGCATCGTGGGTGTCAGTGGGGGCTGGAAATTTCGTGTCTTCGAAAGGAATCCACACCTGTTCATTGTAGGAACTGCGTTTGCGGATGAAATGATGCGTGCTGTATTTGTAGGAAAGCACTGACACCCTTTCTGTCTTGTCGGCATCGACCATGCGGAACAGTTTTTCGTAGAGCGCGAAGCCCTTGCGATAATCGACGAAGTGATAGAGCCCTTTTGACAAAACGGCGATGATACGTTTTCCAAAACTCATTTTCTCCTTGAAGTTGGCGAGTTCACCACGAATGCTTTTTTTTACAATCATCGTAGCTGTTCGATGGAAAAAGCGAAGGATAGGGTTCTCGAGGTAGCCATCCAACACGAAAATGTCGATGTCAATGCCACGGCAGTATTCACGGTCGAGTTCATAGGAGCATAGAGCAGTTGATTCCACATGGCGTAAGATACCGTGGCCGCAATAGTTTCGCTTGTCCGAATAGGTTGTTTGCAGAAAGTAAGGATGCTTGAACTCTTTGTCGGCGATGGATAGCAGTTTGTCGTAGTCTTTGCGCAGCATTACAAAGTCGATGTCATCGTCCCAAGGAATGAAACCTTGATGCCGGACTGCTCCAAGCAGGGTGCCGCATTCCATCCAACATTTCAATCCGTTTCGTTCACACACATCAAGGAGAACGTGAGCCAATTCTATCTGCAAAGCCCACACCTGCTTCATCTCTTTTGGTACAGTATATCCGCACCTTACCTCTGTCTCCAAATTCATAAGTTGCTAATTTTGATGCAAAGGTAGTGAAAAGTTAGGAAATTTTTGTACCTTTGCAGCGAAAAACTATCAGTGACATGTACAGAGGATATAAAATAGTGTGCAATACGGCAGCTGGGCGAAGACGATATATGCAGTATCTTTTTCCGCAGGTGTTGGCTTCCGACATCATCGACCGCTATGATGTATGGGTGAATACCATCGATAATTGTGACATTGAGTTCTTCAAGTTGTTGGCGGAGAAATACCCTAAGATCAATCTCGTTTGGCAACCCGACAAGCGGGTAGATGGTATCGCGACCATCAATGCATTCTACAAGTTCTGTATGGATGAAGATACCATCTATGTCAAGATGGATGATGACGTGGTATGGCTGGAACCCGACTATTTTCAGAAGATGGTGGATTTCCGTATAGACCATCCCGACTGTTTCATCGTGTCACCGTTGGTCATTAACAATGCGATGAGCACCTATATCTTGCAGGTGCAAGGTAAGGTGAAACTGAACAAGTACATGAATGCACAGTGTAATCACCGTATCATGTGGAAGCGTGGCAGTTTTGCCGCCCAGTTGCATCAGTGGTTTCTCGACAAATTCTTGACAACAGGCAAATATCGTGAACTACATTGTGGCTCCTATCCCTGGGCGATGAGCCGTTTCTCCATCAATTCCATTCTTTGGTTTGGTAAAGACCTAAAAGCGTTTGATGGTAATGTGGAGGGTGATGATGAAGAATTCTTCTCTTGTCTGAAACCGACACAGTTGGGCAAGTTGAATATGGTGAATGGTGATTGTCTGATTGCCCATTTTGCTTTTGCACAACAGCGTTGGATGCTTGACCGATGTGGTATTCTGGAGCAGTACGGCAAGTATCTTATGGAGGAATGGAAGACGCGTCCTGAGGTGGAGCGCATCAGTAAGGATGTGCAGACTATTCTTCAAGACATAGATGGCAGACAAAATGAACTGAAGGCGTTGCCCCCCATCTATGAAACGCGCAAGGTCAGTGGAACCACGCAGTTGAAACGGAGATGGAAAGCGTGGATGAAGCAACTGCGATGTCAGTGGGATGGCTATAAGGGTGTAAAATATGTTGTAGCATAACCTTTATCGTCGTCCAGACCATCATTCTAACCTCCATCTCATTGGTCAACCAAAATCTCAGTGGCTTTTTCAAAGGCCTTTTTGAAAAAGAAACCTTGGTTGAGTTTATCTTTCATCAGCATTGCTGCTTGCTTGTAACCATCGTATTCCTCCTGTGGTATGTTCTTCAGAGTCTTAGGCAATTCGCTGAGAGACTGTACGGCGATGCCGAGATGGTTGTTGATGATGAAAGGTGCCATTGCAGCCTCTTTCCATACGATGACGGGCAGTCCAGCCCGTAAACAAAACGAGGCTTTGTGGGGATTGTTGATACGAAGATAACTGCCCCAGATTCCTGAACATCCGTCAATGGTGTCACCGTCCCATACGAGTCCCCAATCTGCGGTAGTCGTGCGGATGAACTCGTCGGAGTCAATCTGCCCGTGATAGGTTGTGTTCTTCCACTCTATTTCTGTGCCAGGGATGAGGCCTGAGCCATAGAGGTCGAAATGACAGCCATCCAACACTTCATCTACCTGATAGAGGAATCCTGTCTTCCTTCGACTGATGCCGCCTGCAAAGGTGAAGATGGGCTTTTCATTGAGCTTGTGGGGTTCTGTGGATGGTTCTTCTGTTGAGAGGTAGTCGAAGATGTCGAGGTTAACCAACGGTATCTTGCAGCCGTGCTTGGTGAGCCAATCGTTCATGCTTTGATTGTGAACAATGATGACATCGGTATGGGAGAGCCTTTTCACTTCCTGTTCAGCCGTGAGTTTGCGACGTCGGAATGTGCCGAGGTCGTGAATCAGTGTGATTGTCTTAGCACCTTTCACATGGGCTATCTGGCATTGGATGACATAGAACTTCTTGAAAGGGTATTGGATGACGAGTACATCGCCCTTTTTCAGTTTGAACAGCAAGTTGACCATACTGAACAATTTGCGGAAGAAAATGGCGACTTTCCCTCGGCCTGTCTCGACGGCCAAGTCAGTGAAGTTCATCCGCTTCATCAGTTCGTCCACGTGTCGTTTCGCCGTATTGGGCGAGTGCATGCTAATATAACAATTCATTTCTTTAGGAGTTTACGAGTAAAGTCTTTTCTTCTGTGCCAATTGCGGTCATGAATGGCTTTCATGCGCAGCACCTCGTCCAGAGTGCTTTGCAGATGGAGTCCTCTTGCCTTGGCATATTCTTCGATGACATACTGAAGCAAATCCTTACGGTCGGTCCAACGTACAAAATCATCCTTGCAGTCAGTCAGCGTCAATCGGTTGGGATGGTGGTAAGTGAGCCTGTTGATGTCTATGACGGAAATCTTATAGTCAGGGATTGAGGATTGAGCGTTGGAAAATGGTTGGTATAGCACGTTGTCGAAATTCAGGTCGTGATGCACCATTCCCTGTTGATGTAAGTGAGCGATGAACTGAGCAAAACACTTTGCCAATGGCTTGTTGAAATCGACATCCAAAGCAGTGCGTACGCTCTGAGCATCAGTAAAAGCTGTAAGGTAATAGCAATGACGCAGAAAGCCCCCATGTCTTTCTTCTGCGTATGCAATAGGTTCTGGAGTGTCCAATCCATGTCGGAGCAACAGCAGGCCATTCTGAAATGCCCGCTTGGCTTTCGATGGGGTGAAGGTACTGTAGGCAATGGTCTGGAAGATGTTTCTGGCATGGAAACGCTTCACTACCACCTTCTCCAATATGGGATGTCCTGCCAGAATCTTGAACGTCTTCAACATATTTCTCCCATTGGCAAAGATGGTTTCGCCTTGGGTTTCGAATAAGGTGGGGAGGTTCTTGACGAACTCCTCCACCTCTGGTATTCCAGCATATTGCTTGTTGATTTCGTACGTTTCCATGAATAGTCTCTCACTGGACGTCCCCGTCATGGACTGGTTAGCACACTTGACTGCCGCCTTTCACGGGCTTCTCCACAGTGGTCACGCTGATGCTGCCGTCATAGTTCTCTGCTGACAGAATCATGCCCTCACTGACGAGGCCGTTCTTGAATTCGCGAGGTGCCAAGTTGGCGATAAAGAGCACTTGCTTGCCTACCAACTGCTCAGGTTCATACCATTGGGCGATGCCGCTCACGATGGTGCGTCCCTTGGGCGTGCCGTCATCGAGCTTGAATTTGAGCAGTTTCTTCATCTTAGGTACACGCTCGCATTCCAGCACAGTCGCCACACGGATGTCGAGTTTGGTGAAGTCGTCGAACGCGACAGTCTCTTTCACAGGAGCCACTTCTGCATTGGCAGCCTCATTGGCCTTGATGGTGGCTTCGAGTTTGTCGGTCTGGAACTTAATTGTCTCATCCTCAATCTTTGAGAACAGCAGACACGGCGTGCCAAGTTGCTTGCCGGAAGGCAACAGGTCGGTCTTGCCGAGGTCTTCCCAATTCAGTTCTTCCATGCAAATCATCTCACGCAACTTGGCTGAGGAGAATGGCAAGAACGGCTCGAAGGCAATAGCCAGATTGGCAGTGAGTTGCAGGGAGATGTAAATGATGGTCTTCACGCGTTCAGGGTCAGTCTTGATGACCTTCCAAGGCTCTTCGTCGGCGATGTACTTGTTGCCGATGCGAGCGAGGTTCATCGCCTCTTTCTGTGCTTCGCGGAACTTGAAACCTTCGATGAGCTTCTCCACGTTGTCCTTCACGGAGGCAAATTCGGCCAGGGTCGCCTTGTCGCTTTCTTTCAGTTCGCCACACTCTGGCACGATGCCGTCGTAATATTTCTGGGTGAGTTGGAGGGCTCGATTGACGAAATTGCCATATACAGCCACCAACTCGTTGTTGCAACGTGCCTGAAAATCCGCCCAAGTGAAGTCATTGTCCTTTGTCTCAGGTGCATTGGCTGTCAGCACATAGCGCAGTTCGTCCTGACGGTTAGGCAGTTCTTCCAGATATTCATTGAGCCAAACAGCATAGTTCTTTGAGGTTGAAATCTTATTGCCTTCGAGGTTCAAGAACTCGTTGGCAGGTACGTTGTCGGGCAAGATATAATCGCCATGCCCCTTCAGCATCGATGGGAACACGATGCAGTGGAAGACTATATTGTCCTTGCCGATGAAGTGGATGAGGCGTGTCTCCTCGTCTTGCCACCATTTCTGCCAAGTTCCCCATTTTTCAGGTTCCTTCTCACAGAGTTCCTTCGTGTTGCTGATGTAGCCGATGGGGGCATCAAACCACACGTAGAGCACCTTTCCTTCGGCACCTTCCACCGGCACGGGAATGCCCCAATCGAGGTCACGCGTTACAGCACGGGGCTTCAAGCCGCCATCCAGCCAACTCTTACACTGTCCGTACACATTACTGCGCCACTCGGGGTGTCCCTTCAGTATCCACTCCTCGAGCCAACTCTGATATTGTTCCAAAGGCAAGTACCAGTGCTTAGTTGCCTTCTTCACCAATGGATTGCCATTGATGGCATTGACAGGGTTGATGAGTTCTTCAGGAGAAAGCGTTGCGCCGCACTTCTCGCACTGGTCGCCGTAAGCACCCTCTGCATGGCAGCGTGGACAC
>CADCQH010000180.1 GCA_902803605.1 uncultured Bacteroidales bacterium
AGCACTCAAATACTTCATCCTCAAAGTCGATGCCCGCAAGAACATGCTCTTCAACCCCGAAGAGTCCATCGACTTCAACGGCAACACGGGTCCCTTCATTCAGTACACCTATGCCCGCATCGCCTCCATCCTCCGCAAGGCCAAGGACCAGGGCATCGACATTTCCTCCCAACTGCCGACTGCCGGTTGCCAGCTGTCCACGAAGGAGACGGAACTCATCCAGAAGCTCAGCCAGTTCCCGACGGCAGTGCGTCAGGCAGGCGCCGACTACAGCCCATCGGGCATCTGCAACTACTGTTACGAACTTACCAAGGCCTTCAACCAGTTCTACCACGACTTCACCATCCTGGGAGAGCAGAACGAAGAACTCCGTCAGTTCCGCCTCTCCCTCGCAAAAGCCGTCGCCAAAGTCATCAGCCTCGGCATGGGACTGCTCGGCATCGAGATGCCCGAACGTATGTAAAGGTCAGGTCATATAAGACGGGGACGTTCTTACAGGGGCGTCCCCTTTTTTTACACCCTTTTTATCTCCAGAAAAGACCCCCTCGGCAGGTTTCCGACGCCGTCGGCAGAAAAATGAAATGTTGATGGGGAAATGATCAGTTCGGGGAATGTTACATCAGCAATCGTTTGGCAAATTCCCAGATGACGATGCCGGCGGTGGTGCTGACGTTGAGGGAGTGCTTGGTGCCATACTGGGGTATCTCAATGCATCCGTCGGAGGCATCGACCACTTCTTGATGGACACCCTTCACTTCGTTGCCCAGGATGAGGGCGTAAGACTTTCCCTTCACCTTCCCTGCCGGGAGGGTTTGCAGTTGGGTTGAGCCTTCGCATTGCTCGATGGAATAGACGGTGTAGCCTTGTTGCTTGAGGCTGTGGACAGCATCGAGGGCGGTGGGGAAGTATTGCCATGCCACAGTGTCTTCGGCTCCGAGGGCGGTCTTGTGAATTTCGGGATGGGGTGGCTGGGCGGTGATGCCGCAGAGGTAAATGGCTTCGACACGGAAGGCGTCGGCGGTGCGGAACACGCTGCCCACGTTGTACATGCTCCTCACGTCGTCGAGCACAACAATGAGGGGCATCTTCTCTGACGCACGGAACTCGTCTGGGTTCATGCGTCCCATCTCAGTGATTTTCAGTTTACGATTCTTCATCCCGCATGGTAAATTGTACATTGTCAAATGGTACAATAAATGGTACATTGTAAATGGTCAAATGGTACATTCCATCACATTTGGCCTGATTCGATGAGTAGGATGGCCCGTTCTGTGAGTCGGTCATCCACGTCGGGGTCGTATTCCTTCTTGAGGCTGGCTCCGAAGAGGGAGGCGAAGGCGTTGTAGAAGCCTGCCTTGAAGCCGCCCATGTATTTCTTGATGAGTTCGTAGCCGGTCATGTCGCACTGGCGGTCGATGAGCTTGATGAGGAGCTTGCCCTGTGCGAAGGTGAGCTTCTTCAGCTTGGGATAATAGACGGCCTTGAGTTCCTTTTCCTGCTGCTTGAGGTAGGCGTCCTTCTCCTTCTTGGTGGGGAGGGAGTCCATGTGGGCGATGGTCTTATCGACGGTCTGCCGTATCTCGCAGGCGATGGGATAGACCTTCTTGATGTTGTTGGCTATCTTGTAGTATTTCTTCGCCTGGGCCTTGTTCTTGAAGACCAGTTTCCCGAAGACGTAGTACTCGGCATAGAGGAAGCTGGGAATCATCTCGCCGTCATATTCCACCATGCCCGTGTAGTAGAGTCCGTGGGCAAAGATGGGGTCTCCGGTCATGGTGCGGTCGGTCTCGCTGTCAACCTTGATTTCCTGGGCCTGACAGAAGATGGGCGTGATGCAGCAGAGTGCCATCAACCATTTGATAATCCATGCGTTTCTTTTCACTGCTTTCGTAGTTTTCGGCTGCAAAATTAAGAAGAAAAAGGGAGATAGTTTTCTTTTTCAGTTTTTATAACAGTGTTTTTTAAGTTTTTTTACTATCTTTGTCGCAAAATAAGAATAAAGATATGGCGAAGAAGGATGAACTGACTCCGATGATGAGGCAGTTTTATGATTTTAAGTCGAAGCATCCGGATGCATTGCTGCTGTTTCGTTGCGGTGACTTTTACGAAACGTATAATGAGGATGCTGCCGTGGCATCAGAGATATTGGGCATTACGTTGACGAAACGGAGCAGCGTGGCTGGTACGTCTGCCAACGGCACGGCGATGGCAGGATTCCCTTATCATGCGTTGGACTCGTTTCTGCCAAAGCTGATCAGGGCAGGGAAGCGTGTGGCGATTTGTGACCAGTTGGAAGACCCGAAGCTGACAAAGAAGTTGGTGAAGCGGGGTATTACGGAACTGGTGACGCCTGGTGTGGCATTGACGGATAATGTGTTGAGCGTAAAGGAGAATAACTTTCTGGCATCGGTGCATCTGGGCAAGTCGGCGTGTGGCGTGGCTTTTTTGGACATCTCGACGGGTGAGTTCTTGTGTGCAGAGGGTACGACGGACTATGTGGAGAAGCTCCTGACGAATTTCTCTCCCAAGGAGGTGCTGTTTGAACGCGGTAAACGTCCGGCGTTTGAGGGATTTTTTGGCAGCAAGTTCTTCACGTATGAGTTGGACGATTGGATTTATACGGATGATGCGGCTCGAAAGAAACTCCTCTCACACTTCGGCACGAAGAATCTGAAGGGATACGGAGTGGAGCATCTGAAGAACGGCGTCGTGGCGGCTGGTGCTGTCCTTTACTATCTGGAAAAGACGTTGCACACGCATATCTCGCACATCCGGAGCATCCGTCAGATAGAGGAGAACCGCTATGTGAGGATGGACAGGTTTACGGTGCGGAGCCTTGAACTGTTGGGTACGATGAATGAGGGTGGCAACAGCCTCTTGTCAGTGATAGACAAGACGGTCAGCCCGATGGGAGCGCGAATGTTGAGGCGGTGGATTGTGTTTCCGCTGAAGGATATGAAGCCGATTGTGGAGCGTCAGAATGTGGTGGAATACTTCTTCAAGGAGCCGGATCTGAGAGATACGATAGAGGAACTGCTGCATCAGATTGGGGACTTGGAACGCATTGCCAGCAAGGTGGCGGTGGGACGAGTCAATCCACGTGAGATGGTTCAGCTCATGCTGGCATTGAAGGCGATAGAACCCATTCGGAATCTTTGTCTCGAAGCGGATAGTGAGAGCCTAAGAAGGATGGGTGAACAGCTGGATGCCTGCCTCGCTTTGCGTGACCGCATTGAGAAGGAACTGAATCCTTCACCTCCCGTGCAGCTGAACAAGGGTGGGGTGATTTCCGACGGCGTGAATGAAGAGCTGGATGAATTGCGCCGTATAGCCTATTCGGGCAAGGACTACCTCCTGCAGATTCAGCAGCGCGAAATTGAGGCAACGGGTATCCAGAGCCTGAAGATAGGTTTCAATAATGTGTTCGGCTACTATATGGAGGTGAGGAACACTTACAAAGACAAAGTGCCGCAGGACTGGATTCGTAAGCAGACCCTGACGCAAGCCGAGCGTTACATCACTCAGGAACTGAAGGAGTATGAGGAGAAAATCCTGGGTGCGGAGGAGAAGATTCTGAGTCTGGAGATGAGGCTTTTCGGAGAACTGGTGACGGATGCCGCAAATTATATTCCACAGATTCAGACGGATGCTCATGTGATTGGCCAGCTGGACTGCCTGTTGTCCTTTGCGATGGCGGCAGGGGAGTATCATTACATCCGTCCTGTGGTGGACGAGAGCCTGGTCATTGACATCAAGCAGGGACGGCACCCTGTCATAGAGCGTCAGATGCCGGTGGGTGAGGAATATGTGGCGAACGACCTTTATCTCGATTCGGACAAGCAGCAAATCATCATCCTGACAGGTCCGAACATGGCAGGTAAGTCGGCCTTGCTGCGACAGACGGCGCTCATTACCATCATGGCGCAGATAGGCAGTTTCGTGCCTGCTGACAGTGCGAGAATAGGATTGACTGACAAGATTTTCACCCGTGTGGGGGCTTCTGATAATATCTCAGTGGGCGAATCGACGTTCATGGTGGAGATGAACGAGGCAGCCAGCATCCTGAACAACCTGAGCGCGCGGTCATTGGTGCTCTTCGATGAGTTGGGACGTGGCACCTCCACCTACGACGGCATCTCGATTGCCTGGGCGATTGTGGAACATATCCACGAGAATGCCAAGGCTCATGCGAGGACGCTCTTTGCCACCCACTACCACGAACTGAATGAGATGGAGAAGATGTTGCCGAGGGTGAAGAACTTCAATGTGAGCGTGAAGGAGGTGAACGGACGGGTCATCTTCATGCGCAAACTCGTCAGGGGAGGCAGTGAACACTCGTTTGGTATCCATGTGGCGAAGATTGCGGGTATGGCTCCGAATGTGGTAGCACGTGCTGAACAGGTGCTGAAGGAGTTGGAGGCAAACAATTCAGGAGATGGTATCAGCCGGCCCAAGACTGAAAGCATTCAGTCGGTGAGCAAAAGTGGTGTACAACTGAGTTTCTTCCAACTTGACGACCCTGTGCTGTGCCAGATCCGTGACGAAATCACGACGCTCGACATCAATAGCCTTACTCCGCTGGAGGCGCTGAACAAGTTGAACGACATCAAGAAGATTCTCAATGGGAAATGACAGAAAGATGTCCCAGCACCGGCGGGCATAAACATGGAACATCCCGAAATAAGAAACCCAGAGAAGAGAAACTAAGAAACAAGAAACCCCGGAATGTCAGACGGCATTCTGGGATTTCTTATTTCAGGGTTTCTGATGTTGTAAGGACTTCTGTTAATCGTTCTGCTCGTTGGCGTCCTTGTCTTCCTCACCCTTGTTGGATGGCACGTATCCACCAGCAGAAATCTTCTCCAGAATCTTCTGCTCAATCTCCTCTGACAACTCTGGGTTATCAATCATTACCTGCTTGGTGGCATCACGACCTTGTGCCAGACGGCTCTCTCCATAACTGAACCAGCTACCGCTCTTCTTCAAGATGCCTGTCTCAACACCGAGGTCAACCAACTCACCGCTCTTGCTGATACCTTCGCCATACATGATGTCGAATTCGCAACGACGGAATGGAGGAGCCACTTTGTTCTTCACAATCTTCACCTTCGTCAGGTTGCCAATCACTTCAGTTCCGTTCTTGACAGGAGAGCTCTTGCGCACATCAATGCGGACACTGGCATAGAACTTCAGGGCGTTACCACCAGTGGTTGTCTCTGGGTTGCCGAATGTCACGCCAATCTTCTCACGCAGCTGGTTGATGAAGATGCAAGTGGTGTTGGTCTTGTTGATGGTACCTGTTAACTTACGAAGTGCCTGGCTCATCAGACGGGCATGGAGCCCGACCTTGTTGTCCCCCATGTCACCCTCAATCTCAGCCTTGGGAGTAAGTGCAGCCACCGAGTCAATCACGATGATGTCAACAGCGCTCGAACGGATCAGTTGGTCTGCGATTTCCAAAGCCTGTTCACCGTTGTCGGGTTGGCTGATGAGCAGATTGTCTATATCCACGCCTAACTTCTCCGCATAAAAGCGGTCGAAAGCGTGTTCTGCATCAATAAAGGCAGCCACGCCACCTGTCTTCTGGCATTCAGCAATGGCATGAAGAGCCAATGTCGTCTTACCTGATGATTCAGGACCGAAAATCTCGATGATACGTCCCTTGGGATAGCCACCCACACCCAGCGCAGCGTTGAGTCCGATGGAACCCGATGGAATTACGTCGATGTGTTCCAGATTCTCTTCACCCATCTTCATGATGGCTCCTTTGCCGAAGCTTTTCTCTATCTTATCCATTGCAGCCTGAAGAGCCTTCATCTTCTGCTGCTGAGGCGTCATGTTCGCCTCTTCCTTTTGAGTCTTTGCCATAGTCTTGTATTTTGTTGAGTAGAATTATAATTGTTCTTGTATTATTATATCATTGCCGTCTTGTCATTGCCTTCTGGTCCAATGTCATTACAATGATTGTTACCGCTTGATCTGATAATTCAGAGCCTTTGTCGTTCCCTCTTCTTCCTTATGCTCAGCATCGACTCTTCCGAAAAGAAGTTTGAGAATGAATTTGACGCGGTTGGTCCGACGGCAATAGTCCTCAAAGGTTTCGTGGTAAGGGTCGATCTTTTCTTTCCATCCGCTGAAGGGCGACAACTGGAAGCATGGCAGCATCTCTATCACAGAGTTGACGTGATTGGCTGTATCATCCTTGTGGTCGATGGACATCAAGTTCTCTCGTTGCGGATAGATACAGATGATGCCATTCTCTTCGCAGAACTTTACGGCTGGCTTCACGTACTCGTCATACAATTGGAGAATCTGCTCCATCGAGAAGTTATTGTAGTCCGACTCGCCTATCTTTTGGATGGGACGGAGTTGGATGACGTTCGGCTTCAGTTCAGAGAAAATCTCTGGCAGCAACGCCAAATCCTGAATGTTATCCGCATTGATGGTGTAATTCAGCCTCATTTTCAGTTGCGGATGCTCTGCCTTGATCATCTTCAGGTTCTTGAGCGTTTGGGTAAATTGAGCGAATTTCGCATTCGGCATCATATCCTCATAAACGCTTTCAGACAGTCCGTGTGCCGAAAGGATGATTTCGTCGAGTCCGTTTTCCACCAATCTTTCCAACTTTTCATGCGTCAGCAACTGTCCGTTGGTCGTCATGGAGATGTGCGGCACCCCGCATTCCGTTGCCAGAGTGATGATTTCATCCAAATACTTGAATGTTGTAGGTTCTGCGCCACATCCAATCTGTAGTCTCAGTACTCTGTGGAAGAGGGAGTGTGCAATCGCCTGAATGTCTTCTTCGGTGAAACTGCCATGCATCTCCTTTCGGGTTTCCGGATTGCTGAAATAGCACATCCGGCATCGTAGATTGCAACTGAGTGTGGGGTCGAAGAACATGTTGACGTATCTGCGCCTCAGTACATGCAGTGCCAATATCCCCATCAACTTTATCCTCGGACTCCGTATGCGTCGGTACAGTCGGATAATCGTGTAGATGTCCATGCCGTCTTGGAATGATAACTCTCCGTGCTATTGTGGAATTACAATTCCAGGTCTCCGTCAAAAATCTCGTGCCAAGGTAATCCTTGCTTGTTCAGTTGTTCCATGAATGGATCGGGGTCGAACTCCTCGACGTTCCACACTCCTGGACGCTTCCAGATTCCTTTCATGAACATCATCGCGCCAATCATGGCTGGCACTCCTGTCGTATAACTTACTCCCTGCATGCCTGTCTCTTCATAGGCAGCACGGTGAGAACAGTTATTATAGACGTAATAGGTGCGCTCTTTACCGTCTTTCAGACCACGGATGCGACATCCTATTGAGGTTTGTCCCTCATAGTTCTCACCCAAGTCTTGTGGATTAGGCAATACAGCTTTCAGGAACTGGAGGGGCACGATCTTCACCTTGACGGGACCGCTTCCGTCAGCAGCTTCAGCTGTATATTCAATCTCATCGATGCGTGACATGCCAATGTTCTGAATCACATCCAGATACTTTAGGTACTGCTCACCGAAAGTCATCCAGAAACGGGCACGCTTGATGGTCGGATAGTTCTTTACCAAGGACTCTATCTCCTCATGATGCAGCAGATAAGACTCCTTTGGACCGATCTCTGGGTAGTTCAACGGCTGATGAATCTCCAAAGGTTCAGTTTCTACCCACTTCCCATCTTCCCAGTAGAGTCCTTTCTGGGTGATTTCGCGAATATTGATTTCAGGGTTGAAGTTCGTGGCAAATGCTTTATGGTGGTCACCTGCATTGCAGTCCACGATGTCAAGATACTGAATCTCATCAAAATGATGTTTGGCAGCATAAGCCGTATAGATACTCGTCACACCAGGGTCGAAGCCACAACCTAAAATGGCTGTCAGGCCAGCCTGCTCAAAGCGTTCTTTGAATGCCCACTGCCAAGAATATTCAAAGTGTGCTTCATCCTTTGGCTCATAGTTTGCCGTGTCGAGATAGCTCACCCCACTCTGTAGACACGCTTCCATGATGGTCAAATCTTGATACGGTAGTGCCAGATTCATCACAAGGTCAGGCTTGTATGCATTGAAGAGTGCCACCAATTCTGGCACGTTGTCGGCATCCACATGAGCCGTTTGGATACTGCCTTTTGCCACCAATCCTTTGTCTTCTATTGCTTTTGCCAAAGCCTTGCACTTCGACTCCGTACGGCTGGCAATCATAATGTCAGTAAAAACGTCGCTGTTCTGAGCGACCTTATGTGCAGCCACTGAGGCAACGCCTCCTGCACCGATGATTAGAACCTTTCCCATATATTATATATGTGTAGTTTTGGATTTGGGTACAAAGATAAAGATTTTAAGTGAGAAGTGAAGAGTGAAAAGTGAAAAAATGTATGTTTCTTTTCTTTCGATTGCGGAGTAATACAGTTTTTCACCTTTCGCTCTTCATTTTCACTATCGTTTTCGCCCGAAATCAGCAGGAATCTCACCCCATTCCTCCGTTGGCCACTTGATGATGGGGTTTTGATAAGTGTTGTTCTTTAACCAATTCTCAGCCCGTTCAATAAGTTGATAGAGTCCTTCACTCTTCTCATTCCTTTCCAATGTGGTCTTGCACTTCTTTCGCTTCACCCACAGTTGAGCATTCACGCTGTCGCTGTAGATAGGCATTGTGTTCAACCCTTTTTGTTTCAGCAGCGCTAACCCATGTACAATGGCGAGAAACTCTCCAATATTGTTCGTTCCCCATAGGGGGCCATAATGAAATATTTCCTTTCCTGTGCGCAGATACACCCCTCGATATTCCATTTTGCCAGGATTACCACTGCAAGCTGCATCTACGGCAATGGATTCGTTGATGGCAGCAGGGGGAAGTGTTGAGGATGTCGATGGACTGGAAGTTGCATTTGAAGGTGGGGTGTTGCCCTTTGATTTATTTATTTCTTCTGCGTTTTTCGCCTTCTCTCTAAATGCTTCATACCCCATCTCATACGCAGCATGAGCTTCTTCTGCAGTCTTAAACGCCTGGTATTTCGCACCAGAGAAGCCTTCCACAGCCTGCTTGCAAGCCTCCCATGTGGTGTACACTCCCTTTTCGGCGCCGTTCCACACTACATAAAACTTTTGTTTTGCCATAGGTTTTGTTCTTTGTGGCAAAGGTACGTATTTTATGTGGAAAAGAAAAGATGAAAAGTGAAAAAGATGCTATTTGCAAAGAAAGCGGCACTCAAACACGTTGAGTACCGCTCCCCTATTATGAATAGAAACGAAATATTAGAGCTTTGGACCAGCAGCAACAAGAGCCTTACCAGCTTCGTTGGTAGTGTACTTGTTGAAGTTCTTGATGAAGCGGCCAGCGAGATCCTTAGCCTTCTCTTCCCA
>CADCQH010000181.1 GCA_902803605.1 uncultured Bacteroidales bacterium
TCGAATGCCTTGTTGCCGTAAGGAACAGCACGACCGTCACACCAGATGATGGAAGGACGGAGAGGGGTACCCTCCTTGTCCACACACACCAATCCATGCATCTGGTAAGAGATTCCGATGGCTTTCACATCGGCCAAAGAACCAGCCTTGGCTGCTACACGTGCAGTGGCCTGTTTCAATTCTTCCCACCACATTTCAGGGTCTTGCTCTGCCCATCCTGGCTGTTTTGCCGTGATGGGAGCTTCGCTGTCCGGATACTGCGCACTTGCCACCGTCTGACCTGTCTGTGCATCAACCAATGCAGCCTTGACAGACGAAGTGCCTATGTCATAACCTAAAAGTAACATAATTTATAGAGTTTAGAATTATTTGTCCAATCCTTCTATTTGTTGAATGGTGCCATCCGCATTGTAGTGCAGTTCGCATACCTTCAGAGAACGGAGCCATGTCTTGTCGTTCGATGGCACACAGTCGTGATGGAAGAGATACCACTTGCCCTTGAACTCTGCGATAGCGTGGTGGGTTGTCCATCCTACGACTGGAGTCATGAGGACACCCTGATAGGTGAATGGACCATAAGGATTGTCACCGATGGCATAGCAGAGGAAGTGGCTGTCACCCGTAGAGTAAGAGAAGTAATATTTGCCATTGTACTTGTGCATCCACGATGCTTCGAAGAAACGGTGTGGGTCACCAGCCTTCAAAGGCTTTCCGTCCTTGTCGAGAATAAGCACACAGCGGGGAGCCTCAGCAAACTCCATCTCGTCGCTCATCTTCACCACCCAACTTGGAAGGGCTGGAGCATCAGGCTTTGCGAAGAGCTGTGTCTTGCGGTCAGGAGCAGGACCAAGGTCGATGAGCCCGTTCTTGTCACCATACTTGCCTGGAATGGTCTCAAAACCATGATAGAGTGGCTGCCACCACTGGAGCTGACCGCCCCAAAGACCACCGAAATAAGTGTAGATGGTGCCGTCGTCATCCTTGAACACGCAGGGGTCAATGGAGAAAGAGCCACGAATGGCGAATGGACGTGGGGTGAATGGACCTTCTGGTTTGTCAGCCACAGCTACACCAAGACGGAACACACCGTCGTAACCCTTGGCTGAGAAGACATAATAATACTTGCCGTCCTTCTCCACCACATCGCTGTCCCACAATTGCTTTTCTGCCCAAGGTACCTGCTCCACGCTGAAAATGACACCGTGGTCAGTAGCCTTGCCGTTCTCCAGATCGTCGAAAGAGAGAGCGTGGTAGTCCTTCATCTGGAAGTGACCGCCGTCGTCATCTTCTTCAGCACCAGCCTCCCAGTCGTGAGAGGGGTAGATGTACAATTTGCCATTGAATACATGTGCAGCAGGATCCGCCATGTAATCATCAGGGAAAAGATATTTCTTTCCTTCCATAGTTTTTAGGTTTTATGGGGTTGTTAAAATAGATTAGTTGTCATTTCTTCGAACGAGCCTCAATCTCCTTGTTCATCTCGTCAAGTCTCTCATCAGTAAGCGGATATCTGTAAACCAGGAATCCTACGATAACCAGAAGAATGGCTGGGATGATACAAGTGAACACCAGAATAGCGTTCTGGGCAATTTCAGAGTAATTGGCCAGTTTCACATAATAAGCATTGACAGGAGCGCTGATGAATGATGCCAGGAACACCACCACAAAAATGCTAAGCACTAATTGCAGGCTCTTGTTAGCCTTGAACTCCTGCCACATCTCACCGAATGAAACAGGCTTTTCAGGTGTTGTGGTGATATTCTCCTTACAGCCAGCGAAGCAAAGCATCAAGAGAACAAATCCGACAAGTGCAAACACACTGGTAACAGTAAACCAAGCATTAGGATCGGTAGCCAAAGCAGACTCTTCACTGGCGAAGTTAAAGCCAATCCAGCCCATCACCAGAGGTGTAATCCAACCTGCGATGGAGAAACCTGCCTTGAAAGCAACGCCTGCAAGTGCATTTACTGTGGCTGCAGGTCGGTTTCCTGTACGATATTCAGCCTCTGTAATCACTTCAGGAACCAGTGCCCACATCAAAGAACCGACAAGAAGTCCGACACCCGTCATGATCTTTGCAATCTGAACGATTGTATTGTAACTTGCCACATCAAAGAATTTGCCGATGGTGAACAAGATGGCAAATCCGACAAGGCCTACAGCGAGAAGTGTATAATAAAGTCCCTTCTTACCCAGCCATTTTTTCAAAGCAGGCAGGGATGGCAGGATAATGAAAGCCGGAATAGTACCAATAGCCATGAATGTAGCCTGGTTCCAGTCAATGGCAGCATGAACGCACATGGCAAGTCCGATAGGGAAACCAGCCTGAACGACAATCTGACCGATGTTGGCACAGACCATTCGTGTAGAGGTGAGAATAAGAACCTCATCATTGTCACGGGTCATACTTGCCATAATCGAGCCGTAAGGTATGTTCACGACTGAATAGATCATACTCAGCACGGTATAACTGAGAGCAGCATAGACCATCTTCATAGGCATCGACCATTCGGCAGCCTGCGGAAGCATCAACAGGCAGGCAGCAACGGTGAGAGGAATACCACCGTAAAGAAGATAAGCACGATACTTGCCTAACTTGGGATTACGGTTATCAATATAACGCCCCACCACTGGACTCCAGAAACAGTCAACGAGACGAACCGTGAGAATCAGTCCGCTGACGAAGGCTGCATTGATTTTTAACACCGTAGTGAGGTAAATCATCAAATAGGTTGCTACTGTCTGGAAAATAAGGTTCTGCGCCAAGTCGCCCGAACCGAATCCGATGCGCTGAAGCCAGCTGAGTTTGTAGAAGCCTGTTGCTTCCTGAGTTTGATTTTCTGTTGCCATTTTCTTTTTTAGGTTTTGTTTATGATTGATTTTGATTTGTTATCGTTGATTTTGTGATTTGTTTTGTACTTGTTTGTCGTTGTCTTGAGCTTGCTTATGCCTGATTTTTGTTGAATGGCTGTGACAAAATGAGGCCATTCCATCATTTGACAACGCTACAGCGCAATAGTTTAACCGCATGGCGGAGAACTTACAACAATTCAAGTTGCAAAGTTACTGCTTTTCTTTTGTTCCACCTTGATTTTTTGAAACAAAGCCTTTAGGACATGTAACATTTTCTTTCAAATATGCAACATGATTCCTGTTGATGCGCATAAAGGCTATAGGTCGGCAAAACCTGCCTTTATAATTTTGCCGTCGTCTCTCTGATGCTTTGCCGTCGTCTCTCTGATGCTTTGCCGCCGTCTCTTTGTTGCTTTGCCGCCGTCTCTCTGTTGCTTTGCCCAAACCCCTCAACTCTCAACCGTCGGTTCTCAACAATTAACCTTCCCTTGTCTCAAAATAACCCCGCCGTTCACTTTTATGGAGAAACAGCGTACATTTTAAATTGCGAGGTACCCCTGAGGTAAGTTTGTCTGTTTGTTTTGCACGAAACAAGAGGGTGCTTGATGTACCCAATTGGCAATGAAACGCTAAATAAACAGGTATTTGTCCAATAAAATGTAGTAATTTATAAAATATGTGAGAAGAAATTTGGAAGAATGGAGAAAACATCGTACCTTTGCAAGCGAAATGAATGAGGGGACTGAAAAGTTCCCTCATGCTTTTGTAAGAATATTAGTGAAATAAGTACATGATTGACAAGCAAAAAGTGAAGGACTTGGCTCTCGAATGGTTGGAGGGCAAAGAGTATTTCTTGGTGGATGCAACAGTGGACGACCAGAACAAAATCACTGTGGAGATAGACCACAAGGATGGTGTATGGATTGAGGACTGCTGCGAACTGAGCCGTTTCATTGAGGACCATTTCGACCGTGATGTGGAAGACTTCGAGCTGGAGGTGGGCTCGGCTGGCATTGGTCAACCATTCAAGGTGTTGCAGCAGTATGTGAACTCCATCGGCTATGACGTGGAGTTGCTGACGGCTGAGGGCAAGAAGATGGAGGGCTCGCTGAAGAGTGCTGATGAGCGGGGCTTTGTCGTGACTGTGACTGAGAAGCAGAAGGTGGAGGGCAAGAAGCGTCCACAGATGGTGGAGGTGGACAAGGCCTTCGGTTATGGGGATGTGAAGTGGGTGAAGAGCATCATTGACTTCAAGTAATCCTGACCTGCATTTTGACAGAAATAATAACTTAAAACTATATCAATGGCTACAAAGAAAATGACAGAACGTGTCAACTTGATTGATACCTTTAAGGATTTCAAGGAGACCAAAAACATTGACAGAACCACTCTGGTAAGTGTTATCGAGGACAGTTTCCGCAGCGTGCTGCAGAAGACTTACGGCTCGGATGAGAACTTTGACGTGATTGTGAACCCTGACAAGGGCGACTTCGAAATCTATCGCAACCGTGTGGTGGTGGAAGATGGCGAGGTGCAGAACGAGAATGCAGAAATCAGCCTCTCGGATGCTCAGAAGATTGACAAGGATTTCGAAGTGGGTGAAGAGGTGAGTGAGAAGGTGGAGTTTGCCAAGTTTGGCCGTCGTGCCATCTTGACTTTGCGTCAGACGATGGCGAGCAAGATTCTTGACCTGGAGCATGACAACCTCTACAACAAGTATGTGGACAAGGTGGGACAGATTGTCAGTGGTGAAGTATATCAGATTTGGAAACGTGAGATGTTGCTGCTCGATGATGAGGGCAATGAGTTGCTCTTACCAAAGAGCGAGCAGATTCCTGGCGACTTCTTCCGCAAGGGTGAGACTGCCCGTGCAGTGGTACTTCGCGTGGACAATCTGAACAACAATCCCAAAATTATCCTTTCACGTACCTCTCCCGATTTCCTGCGCCGTCTTCTGGAGCAGGAGGTTCCTGAAATCAACGATGGACTCATCACCGTTCAGCGTATTGCCCGCATCCCTGGTGAACGTGCGAAGATTGCTGTGGAAAGTTACAACGAGCGGATCGACCCAGTAGGAGCCTGTGTGGGTGTGAAGGGTAGCCGTATTCATGGTATTGTGCGTGAATTGCACAACGAGAACATTGACGTCATCAACTACACGAGCAACATCAAACTGTTCATCCAGCGTTCGCTCAATCCTGCATCTGTGTCCTCCATCACTCTCGATGATGAGAAAAAGAAGGCTGAGGTGTATCTGCAGCCTGACCAGGTGAGCCTCGCCATCGGTAAGAATGGTGACAACATCAAACTGGCAAGTATGCTGACTGGCTACACGATTGACGTGTTCCGCGAGTTGAATGGTGAAGAACCAGACGAGGAGGACATCTATTTGGATGAGTTCACGGATGAAATCGAGCCTTGGATCATCGATGCCATTAAGGGCATTGGACTGGACACGGCAAAAGCAGTGCTGAGCGCTCCACGTGCCATGCTTGTCGAGAAGGCAGACCTTGAGGAGGACACTGTGGACGACGTGCTCCGCATCTTGAAGGCTGAATTTGAGGAATAAACGCGTCAGCGATAACCTCTGAAACTTGAAAAAGTAAATAATCACGAAGAAATAAGTCTATATGGCAGTAAGACTGAACAAAGCATTAAAGGAACTGAATGTGGGAATCAACACCGTGGCTGAATTCCTGCAGAAAAAGGGGTTGGCGCTACAAGACGCGACGCCAAACGCCAAAATCACGGACGAGCAATATGCGCTGCTCCAGAAGGAGTTCGGCGAGGACATGAAGCAGAACGCTGAAACCAAGCAGAAGATTCTGAACCAAAAGGTGAAGGAACAGCAGGAGAAAAAGGAACGCCAGCAGGCTGCCCGCGAGGAAAAGGAACGTCTCGAAAGAGAACGCCTCGAGAAGGAGAAGGAAGCCAAGAAACCTCAA
>CADCQH010000182.1 GCA_902803605.1 uncultured Bacteroidales bacterium
AAGGTTTTCAGTACGATTTAAACGATGTTGACAAGTAATTCAGTTTAACCCGGTGAAAACTGTCAAGTGAAATCAGGAAAAGGCACTTGGACACTAAGATTACTTTCTCCGCCGTCCTCTTCCTCTCAATAACGCACCCTTATTTACCAATAACGCACCCTTATCGGACAATAACATGCCTCTATCATAAAACCACCTGAGCCAGATAAAAAATCAAGAATATTTTTGCCGTTTCAAAAATTATCTCTACCTTTGCCAACGGTTCGGGGAGAAATCCGGACTATAACAAAGCATTCGCTATTATTTCGCGTATCATAAAGTTTCTAATTTGTAGTCAAAGGAAGATAAAGATGAAAAAATACAATTTAGGCTTCATCTCAGATGCTGATATCTTCAACCATGTCAGGAACACCGTAACTCAGTATCGCAGGAGCATCAACTTGAAAGAGTTCAATAAGAACATTATTGACCCCATCAAACTGACGTTTGACGCGAAGATTTATGGGCAGACCATGCTACAGACCATTGAAAGCGAGTGTATTCGCCAGATAGACAAGACCAACAATAATCGGATTGGCTATTTTCACCAGTATATGTTCAAGTATGCAGGAAATGGATGGGAAGTCCCTGACAACGGAGACAAAGGAGGCTTTGATGTGCTAAATGACGAACTGCATATTTATGTGGAGATGAAGAACAAGCATAACACGATGAACAGGTCGAGTTCCAGCGACACTTATGTGAAGATGCAGAACAAAATCCTTAAAGACGACAAGGCCACATGCTTGTTGGTGGAGACGATAGCGAAACGTTCCCAAAACGTAATATGGCGCCTGACGATTAATGAGAATGGACGAACTGAATCTTATTCTCACGAGAGAATCCGCCGCGTGTCGATGGACAAGTTTTACGAGATTGTCTTTGGGGAGAAAGATGCATTCTTCAAGCTTTGCAAGGCATTGCCTGACATTTTGGATGATGTCATCGCAGAGGATGAATCCGCAAGGTTGAAGAACACCGTATATGATGAGTTGGACAAGAAGGATTTCTTCAGAAGTCTTTATCTACTTGCATTCAAGACCTACGAGGGATTTGATAAATTCTAAGTCATGCCAACCTTTTTATCTGCAACAAATTTAGCTGACCTTACCGGGACATCTCTCGCCACAACACAAAAGTGGGGAGAGAGCGGCGTGTATCCGTATCATAGGAATCCAAAAGGACAGGCAGGCTTCTACATGGAGGATTTGCGTGACGTGGAACCTGTTCGTCAAATGCTTGAAACGAATTGGGAAGAGGAACTGCAGGTGGCTCCGCTCCGTGATTTCACTTCGGTGGAGTTGTTTGCTGGTGCCGGGGGGCTTGCTTTGGGCATGCATCTGGCAGGATTCCATCATGTATTGTTGAATGAGATGGACAGGATGGCTTGCCGAACCCTCAAGAGGAACCGTCCTGAATGGAATGTGCTGGAAGGCGATATCCATCAGGTGGACTTCACCCCGTTGTGCGGCAAGGTGGACTTCCTTTCTGGCGGATTTCCATGCCAAGCCTTCTCATATGCAGGAAAGAAAGGGGGGCTGAATGACACCAGGGGCACTTTGTTCTTTGAGATGGCTCGTGCCATCCGCGAAATCCGTCCGAAGGTGTTCATGGGTGAAAACGTGAAGGGACTGCTTTCACATGATGATGGCCGGACTTTGGACGTCATTCGGAATGCCATAGCCGAACTGGGATATACACTTGTGGAACCCCGTGTCTTGAAGGCCATCATGTATCAAGTGCCCCAAAAGCGTGAGCGCCTCATTCTCATCGCCATCCGCAATGATATTGCAGGACGTGTCCAATTCCACTGGCCAAACCCATATCGGCGAGTGATGACCTTGCGTGATGCTTTCTTCCAAGGCATCCTGTTTGACCACGATGTGCCTGTCTCCGATGGACAGACCTATCCCGCCAAGAAAGCCCGTGTGATGTCGATGGTGCCTGAAGGCGGTGATTGGCGCGACCTGCCTGTGAAAGAACAAAAAGAATATATGGGCGGCAGTTTCTATTTAGGTGGAGGGAAGACTGGCATGGCTCGGCGCTTGTCAATGGATGAACCGTCTTTGACTCTAACTTGTGCCCCCGCACAAAAGCAGACGGAGCGTTGTCACCCAACAGAGACCCGTCCTTTGACGGTGCGCGAATATGCCCGCATACAGACTTTCCCTGATGATTGGCAATTTGAAGGAACTTTGGCCGACCAATACAAGCAAATCGGAAATGCCGTACCTGTAAACCTGGCCTATGCCATTGGGCGTTCACTCATTCGCCTTTTCAATGACATCGATTCCGTTATCCCAGAGGAAAGTCATTTCGAGGAAGCCCAAGACATTGCTCACGGAATGCTGCCGCCTGAGCTTTTCCCGATAGACCTTTTTGATGTAAAAGGCAATTATCCTGAGCAAATCGTCAAGAATCCCGTCGGTAGAAAGAAAATCGTTGATAACAGTGACTTGGATGATAGTAAAAACGTCCTTGTCAGTCTTGTAACCAATGAGAATCTTGACCCTTTCAATCAGCAGGTAGCCAGACTCTACTACACCGGGAAGAAATTCCCCTCAACAGTGAAACTCAACAAGCTTTACTATTTCATGCCCTACACCAAAGGCAAAGGCATTCGAGACCTCTATCTCATCAAGGTGGCACGTGTCGGCACAAAGCATGAGGTTCGGCAAGAATGTGACGAGAACGATTTCCGTCTTGTGTTTGAAATTTGTTTCTTGAAACAACTATTTGAGGACTACAAGCCCATTAAGCTCCAAATATGGCGCACATTCACTGACACAACACTGAGATCCATCTTGGCGATGTAGTAGAAGAGCTGAATCCCCCCTCCCATCCATATTGCAATATTGAATATTGCATTCGTTTTTTCAGTCATCATCTAAAACACAAGAGCCCGTGCAACGTAATTGCTGCACGGGTGCTTTTATTTATTCCCGGGGATAAGTCCGCCGAGGGGTCTTTACTGATTTTTAATGATTCGAATTGTTTTTTACCCCTTCAGCGTCTTCACCAACGGGATGAGCGCCTTCTTGATGACCTTCTCGGTCAGCTGATGCTCGCCGTCGAAACGGATGATGTGGTCGGCCAGGTAGTTTTTCTTGAATATCGCCTCGGCATTCGTGATGGTCGTGTCGTGGAGGCCGACCAGACACCAGCAGCGCTCCTTCTCCTCGGGGGTGACGTCCTTGAACTGCTGACGCTCCATCTGGTTGAAGTGCTGGATGATGTCACGGGTGATGCGGAATGTCTTGGCTCCGTCATGTCGCCCGTTGAAGAAATGGTACTCGCCCGTCTTCAGCACCTTCGAGTTCATCGACATGGTGAAGGCAGGGTTGACGAGAATGCGCCGGAAGCCGCGCATCTGCTGTGCATACATGCCGCCCATGCTCGTGCCGATAATCAGGTCGGGCTGTTCCTGGGCTACGAAGTCCTTCAGATACGGCAGGGCATCCTGCGGATCGACAGGAATGTCGGGCGCCACCACCTCGTCGTCGGGCAACTCCCTGCGCAAGGTCTCTACGGTTCCGCTGGCATGGGAGGAACCGAATCCGTGGAAATAAACAATCTTCATAATTTCTTCAGATAGATTTCGTGGTCAATATTCCTTGGGTATTCCTCCCGATAGTGCGTCACCATCAGGAGGGTCTTGTGTGGCCGCTGGCAGAACACCTCGATGATGTCCTTCACCAGCCGGCGGTTCTTCAGGTCGAGTCCGTGCAGCGGCTCGTCGAGAATGAGGAGCGACGGGTCTTTCACGAAGGCTCTCGCCAGCAGGACCAGCCGCTGTTCGCCGCTGCTGAGCTTCAGGAAGGTCGTGTCGGCATACTTCTTCACCCCGAAGATGTCCATCCAGAACTCGCACACCGTCCTCTGCTCCGCCCTGGCCCTGCGATAGAGCCCCGACACGTCGCTGAGTCCGCTCGCCACGATGTCGATGGCTGGAATGTCGCGCATGAAGGCACGGTGCATCTCCGGCGAGATGTAGCCGATGTGGCGCTTGATGTCCCAGATGCTCTCGCCCTTGCCGCGCTGATGGCCGAAGAGCACGATGTCATTGGCATAGCTCTGCGGATTGTCGGCACAGACGATGGAGAGCAACGTGGATTTCCCTGCACCATTCTCCCCGTTCAGCGCCCAGTGCTCGCCCTCCTTCACGGTGAAGGACAAGTCCTTCAGGATGGTGCGTTCGCCGTAACGGATGTTCACTTGATTAAAAGAAATGATGGAGGAATGAGGCTCTACGTTTCCCGAAGGAGATGAAGGGAGGTTGAGAATGGCGCTTTCTTTCTCCTCGCTCAGCATCCTCGCTGGGACAGGCTCCCTGCTCTCCCTGAATGCCTGCAGCGTCATCTTCCTGCCCACCCGCAGATCCTTCACTTCCACCACATGGGTGATGAAGTCGGGGATGTCGTCCGTCTTGGAAAGCACCAGCACCACCGCCACGTTCGTCTCACGCGTCAGCAACGTCAGGAACTCGGACAACTGACCACGCGCCGTGACGTCCAGCCCGATAAAGGGATTGTCCATGATGAGCACGCGCGGATTGGTCAGCAGCGTCTTCGTCAGCTGGAACTTCCTCAACTCGCCACTGCTCAGCAGGATGATATGCTTGTCCAGAAGCTGCTCCAGATGGAACACCTCATACAGATGCGTCCTCACCTTCTCCAATTCCCGGTGCATCGCCTGTCTGTCCGCCTCCTCCTGAGCCAGACGCGCCGCCTCCTGTTCGGGTGTCTCGTCCCTCACCAGAAACTTGTCAAACACGGTCTTCCGCGTCAGACCCTCCTCTGCCATGCGGAATGATTCCGTCAGCAAGTCCCTCACCAACGGCGTCTCCTCAATGTCGTTCTGATTCCATCGCTGCTGATAGTAATAGACGCCCTCGTTCGTCCCATACGAATCCCGGAACGACAGGTACTTGATGTTGTCGCTCACCATCTTCGCCTTGCTCGGCGCAAAATCATATTTCACCCCGTTCATCGGCATCAGCGCACACTTGCCCGTCAGCACATCGATGAGCCTCGTCTTGCCGCTGCCGTTGTCGCCCACGATGGCCAACTGCTCGCCCGCCATGAGCTCAAAGTCGATGGGAGCATTCATCTTATATTGCGGGTGACGTACTTCCCCACCCTTCACTTCAATGATTTTCTGCATAAAGTCTTATCATTTATTCTGACAATTCATCTATCACATCTCCAGCTATCAGCCTATCACCTCAAACTTGGCAAACTTGAGCAGCAGCTGTTTGGTTCCGACATTCTCAAACTGCACGGTTGCCTTGGTGCTGTCTCCCGTACCCTCGATGCGCAACACCTCGCCACGTCCGAAGCGATTGTGAAGGATGCGTGTGCCGACAGCAAGCGGTGCTGGTTGTGCCTTGACGGGTGATGGGTTCGGACGTAAAGCCGCAGGATGAGCAATGAGCGTGGAAGGATGAGCTCCTTGTACGGAAGGTCTTTGAACGGCAGGACTTGAAACGGACGGACGGACTGACCTGATCGTCGGACTGACAGGTTTGCGTCGAGCCCAAGGGAGTTGCACGTCATCGTCCATGCTCTTTCTGGTCGAGAACATACTCTGCTGACGATCCAGATACTTAGGCTCGATGTCCTTCAGGAAACGGCTTGGCGACGAGAACTCCATCTGTCCGTAACGGAAACGGCATTGGGCATAAGAGAGATAGCAATGGGTCTTGGCTCGCGTGATGGCCACGTAGAACAAACGGCGCTCCTCTTCCATCTCTCGCGGATTGCCCGACACCATATCGCTGGGGAAAAGCCCTTCTTCCAATCCCACCACAAACACGGTTCCAAACTCCAGACCCTTGGCAGAATGAATCGTCATAAGGGTAATCTTCTGACCGTCATCACCCTTGTCACTGTCCACATCGCTCATCAATGACACCTCCGAAAGATAGTCGTTCAGCGAGATGTTCTCATTCCCTTCCTCCATCCGCATATCGCAGAAGTCCTGCATACCGTTGATGAGTTCCTCCACATTCTCCTGACGCGAGAGGTTCTCGGGAGTAGAGTCCTGATAGATGTCAGCGATGATGCCGCTTTGCTTCACAATCATCGTACCAATCTGATTGGCGGGCATCTTCTGCGCATTCTCTATGAACGAGGCTATCATCTCACGAAACTTCTCTATCTTCGCCAGCGTCCCCTTGTTGACACCCAACCCATATTGTTCAGGACTGTTGATGACGTTCCAAAGGCTCACCTCATGATGCGTCGCCATCTCCAGGATTTTCGTCACGGTCGTCTGTCCAATGCCCCGTGCCGGATAGTTGATGACCCGCTTGAACGCCTCTTCGTCATTCGGATTGACTGCCAGACGGAAGTAAGCAATCACATCCTTGATTTCCTTGCGCTGGTAGAACGAAAGCCCCCCATAGATGCGATAAGGCAATGCCTCCTTCCGCATCGTGTCCTCAAACACACGGCTCTGCGCATTCGTCCGATAAAGGATGGCGAAATCGCTGTATTCACATCCCTCACGACGCTTGATGCTCCGGATGGCATTCACCACCATCTTCGCCTCCTCAATATCAGAATGGGTGTCCAGCACATGCAACTTTTCCCCACGGTCATTCTCGGAAAAGATGTTCTTCTGAATCTGATAACTATTCTTCTTGATCAGACTGTTCGCCGCCTCCACGATGTTCTGTGTCGAGCGGTAATTCCTCTCCAGCTTAAACAGCTTCGCACCATCATATATCTTTTGGAACGTCAGAATATTATCAATATTTGCTCCACGGAAACTATAAATGCTCTGCGCATCATCGCCCACCACACAGACATGCTGATGCTGGCGTGTCAACTGCCACACAATCCGATGCTGCGCAAAGTTCGTATCCTGATACTCGTCCACCAACACATACCTGAAACGCTGCTCCCATTTCGCCAACACATCCGGATGCTTCTCAAATAAGAGATAGGTGTAAAGCAGAATGTCGTCGAAATCCATCGCATCACTCTGCCTGCACCGGTTACAATACCGCATAAAAATCTGACCCAACGCCGCCATGTTATGACGAGCATCACTACGGGCATTCGCAGGGTTCGACATATACTGCTCGGCTGTCACCAACTGATTCTTCGCATTCGAGATAATGCCCAACACCGTCCCAGGCTTGTACGCCTTATCGTCCAGTTCCATCTCCTTGATGATGGACTTGACCAGGCTCTTGCTGTCGGCGGCATCATAAATCGTAAAGTTCGACGAGAAACCTATCTTCTCGTGCTCCTGACGCAGAATACGAAGAAAGATGCTGTGGAAAGTTCCCATCCACAACATCCGTGCATAATCCATACCCACAATCTTGGCTATGCGGTCTTTCATCTCACCAGCCGCCTTGTTGGTGAACGTCAGCGCTAAAATCGACCAGGGTTGATACCCCTTTTCCATCAGGTAAGCAATCTTATAGGTCAGCACCCTTGTCTTGCCAGACCCTGCTCCAGCTATCACCAACGACGGCCCTTCGCAATACTCCACAGCCGCCCGTTGTGGCGGGTTGAATGTATCCAGATAATTATTCATTCTTCTTGAACACCGACACCTTCGGCATCTTCACATATTTACCATTTTCCGTCGTCTTCATCACCTGATCGCCCTGCAAACGCATCTCCATCGTATCCTTGTCGATGAGGCGAAACTCCACATCCTGCGCATCATAGCCGATGTCGCTCACCATCCTCACCACAACCTTGTTGTCCTTCACCTCCTTCACCTTCAGAATCACCCATGTACCGTTCAGGTCGCCCTTCACGTAACCATACGTATCCTCCCCGTCAAAGTCCTTCAGGGGAATCTTCTTCTCCACCAGATTGATAATCATCGACGCCTTTAATGCTTCACACTGCCACATGCCGGTAAATTGTTCCTGCGCCCAACCACTAATGGTCGTCAGCGCCACGCTCAATGCCAAAAGAAATCTTTTCATTGTGTTTCGCTTTTAATTTTGCGACAAAGGTACGATTTTTTTCATAATTCTTCGTAACTTTGCCGCTCAAATTCTTTTCTCATGAACAAATACAAACTCGTAGCCATAGATTTGGATGGAACATTGGTGAGAAGTGACCAGAGCATTTCACCACGCACCATCACCACGCTCATGCAAGTGCAGCAGATGGGTGTGAAGGTGGCCGTAGCCTCTGGACGACCCACCTTCGGGACAGCACATGTGGCTGACGCATTGCAGCTGGAGAAGTTTGGCGGCTACGTGATGAGTTATAATGGAGGAGAAATTTACGACTGGGGAACAAAAACACTTCTTCATGCCCAGACCTTGGACAAAAACATCATACCATATATATATGTATGTGCGAAAGAGCATGGTATGCCCATCATGACCTACATCGGAAAAGAAGTGGTGAGTGAAGTGGCGGACAACGAGTACATCCGCTATTCCGTCATGCGCAACCACATGACCCTCCGGAAGGTGGATGACTTCGTGACTACGGCACATGAAGCAGGAATCGTGAAGTGCATCATCGTGGGTGACCCATCCCTGCTTCCGGCATTGGAAGCTGAAATGCAGGAATCACTAAAGGGGAAGGCGGGCGTCTTTCGTAGCGAGCCCTTCTTCCTGGAGATTGTGCCTGTAGGCATCGACAAAGCCCAAGGACTTTCCATCCTACTCGACAAGACTGGCATGAACCCGTCAGACCTCATTGCCTTTGGTGACGGCTACAACGACATCCCCATGCTCCAATTCGCCGGTACGGGTGTGGCGATGGGAAACGCAGCCCAGGAAATACAAAAAGCCGCCGACCTCGTAGCACAAAGCAACGATGACGACGGCGTAGCCTTAACATTAGAAAAACTTATTCTTCGTCCTCTGGATAAGCCTTGTTGATGGCTGTAAGGGCGTTGAGTGTCTTGGGGAAGCCAATGTATGGAAGCATTCCCGTCAAGACAGCCACCATTTCCTTCTTGCTAATCTTCACGTTCTTGCAACCAAAACCGTGCTGCTCCAGCTGTGGCTGTGCAACACCCATCGAAGCGAGAAGGCAGAAGGTGACAAGTTCACGATGCTGCATGTCGATGCCGTTACGGGTGTAGAAGTCGCCAAAGCAGTAACTCTCAAGGAACTCTATGATGTGCTCCTGTCCCTTGGGACAATTTTTCTCCATCTGATCTGCTGTACCCGCGCCAAAAATGCCATCAATATAGGCACGACCCTTTTCACGACGGTTCTCTGGTGTGGTGGTACCCTGATTGGAGAGAGGCAGCTTGATGTCATTGTCGTCGAACACCTCATTCATCTCAAGGAGAAAGTCTATCATCTTCGAGAAGCCCACATAAGGCACCGTCTGATAAATCACCTCACGGATTTCACGTGGCTTGACACCCACATTGAGGCACACATCCACATACACCTTAAACTGACGCATGGCATTGCAACCGATGGTGCTCGCAAGGATGCACATGCAACGGGTCTTTTCCAATACAGGCTCTTCGGTGAGTTTGAGGGCTTCATCAAAGGCAAAGTTGTCAAAAATCTGAGTAAGTTCAGGGTCACGCTTGAGCGTGTTGACTGAGTTACGCTGAGAGAAGAGTTTTCTTATCTGCTGACGCGCGTATTCGCTAATTCCAATTTCTGTCATGGTTATACTTTAATTTTATGTTTTTGCAAAGATAATTCTTTTTTCTTACAGAAAGAACATTTTTCTGCTTTTTTCACTTTTTTTTATGTTTAATGAGCACATAAGTACCGTTTTCGAAGTAAATCGGATACCTTTTTCCCTTTTTCCTTTTTGCCTAACAAGAATATTTCGTACCTTTGCAAAACATTTTAAGCATCTAACAGAAACTTCTAAAAGCATTATGGGTATAAGCAAAAAAAATAACGATGCATCAAGTGTGAATAAAGCCATCAAAAGATGGTGGATTGTGACTGGCATCATCATCTTTATGATGTTTTTTGGCGTCTTTGCCATTTCGCAGGGATGGTTGGGCAAACTTCCCCCTGTCAGCGATCTGCAAAACCCCATCAACAAATACGCATCACGCGTCTATTCCGCCGATGAAAAACTGATTGGCACATGGAGCTACGCCAGCGAGAACCGTGTGATGGTTCCTTACGACTCCCTGCCTGAGAATCTGATCCATGCTTTGGTGGCGACAGAGGATGCACGATTCTACGACCATTCGGGCATTGACGTCAAAGCCATTGGACGTGCCATCGTAAAACGCCTGATGATGGGTCAACGCAGCGCCGGTGGCGGTTCTACCATCACGCAACAGTTGGCAAAGCAGCTCTACTCTGATGTAGCCAAGACCGATGGAGCACGTATGATGCAGAAACCCATCGAGTGGTTCATCGCCGTACAGCTGGAGCGCTATTACACCAAAGAGGAAATCATGACGATGTACCTCAACTACTTCGACTTTCTTTATATGGGTGTGGGTGTAAAGAATGCTTGCAGAACTTACTTTGGCAAAGATCCCATTAACCTCAATCTCAATGAATGCGCCACATTGATTGGCATGTGTAAGAATCCCTCACTTTACAATCCTTATAAACGTGGCACAAAGGGGGAATACATGCAAAACGAACGCTGCGTAGAACGCCGCAACGTAGTGTTAGGACAGATGGTGAAGGAAGGATATATCACTCAAGCTGAGATGGATGAAGTGAAAGTACAGCCGCTGTCTCTCCTGCCCAGACCCAAAATCACTTCCCACAAGGAAGGTGCAGCCCCATATTTCCGTGAACATCTGCGTGTCATCATGATGGCAAAACGACCAGAGCGTAGCCAATACGCATCTTGGCAGGGACAGCAATACCATGACGACTCAATTGCATGGGAAACAGACCCGCTGTACGGCTGGTGCAACAAAAACACCAAGAAAGACGGTTCGCATTACAACATCTATACGGATGGCTTAAAAATTTACACGAGCATTGATACCCGTATGCAGAAGATGGCGGAAGAAGCCCTTTTCGAGCATGTGGCAAAATATCTGCAACCTGCCTTCGAAAATGAAATCAAATATTCGAAAACTGGTCCTTACAAGTCCATCACGATAGATAAGATGAATCAAATCATCGATAGAGATGTACGCCGAAGCGAACGCTATCGTGTCATGAAGGCCGACGGCATGAGTCATGAGGAAATCATGCAGGCATTCAACAAGCCCATCGACATGCGGCTCTTCAAGTACGGAAGTTCATACGACACCCCAGAGGTGGTGGAAATGCGCATGAGTCCACGTGACTCCATTATCTATTATAAGAAATTCCTACGTGCAGGAGTGTGTGCCATTGATCCACAGAACGGACAAGTAAAGGCATACGTACCTGGTCTGGACTTCGACCACTTCGCATTCGACAACATCCTGGGAGGTGGACACAGACAGGTAGGTTCAACCATCAAGCCTCTCCTCTACACACAGGCACTCACCAGTTTGGGATTCACCCCTTGCGACCTTGTGGATGCAAGTCCCAAGAACTATGGTGGATGGACTCCTAAGGGAGGAGCCCTCGGCATGGTACCCCTGAAGTCTGCACTCGCCCACTCCAACAACCACGCATCTGTCTATCTGCTCAACCTCATCCGTCCGCAGAATTTTATCAATTTTCTTGACAAGCAACTGAAGATATCCACCTATACGATGCAACCCAACCTGACAATCGCACTCGGTTCAGGTGACGTGAGTATCGGCGAGATGGCAAGTGCCTACACCATGTTCCCTGGTATGGGTATCCACTACTCACCTCTGCTGGTCACCCGCATTGAAGACTCCGATGGCAATATCATTGCCAACTTCACACCCCGCATGAATGAGGTGATGTCAAAGGAAAAAGCATGCCAGATGATTCACATGCTTAAAGCCGTCATCAACGAAGGTACGGGTCGTGCCCTGCGGGGAGGAGCTTATCACATCACAGGAGACCTTGGTGGCAAAACCGGTACGACA
>CADCQH010000183.1 GCA_902803605.1 uncultured Bacteroidales bacterium
GATGGAAGGAATCACGTTGCGTGGATCGTTCAGACCGCAGAAGATACGGGTGATGTCCGTACCCTGCGCCTTCTTCACCTTATAGAAGAGCTTGCGCACATCCTTTGGCACTGGGCTCATGCGGAGCGCATTCAGAGCACGGTCAAGCATGTGGGTCTGGATACCAGCCTCATGGAAAGGCTTTGTCCATTCACGCACAGACTTGTTGGGGTTTTCACCATAGAGAAGGTTCACTTGCTCGAAACCTCCACCGTTTGTCTCAACGCGGTCGAAACATCCCATCTTGATGATGGCTGGAGCCACCTTAACGAGTTGGTCAACACGAGGCTGATATTTGCCAGCACTCTGCCACATGTCGCGGAAGACCAACGAGAATTTTACTTCTTTTGCCATATCTTTTTATCCTTAAAATATTTTACAACTTAGTGATTTTGGTTGCATGACCCTTACCACCCGTAATTTGACTGATGGTGGCATTGATGATGGCCTTTGTATTAGCATCGATGCTATCGATGGCTTTGGCTACAGGAGCCGCTTTTTTCGTCACGGCTTCTTCCGGAGCCCATTTGTTGACAGCCCAGATGAGTAGCTTGCCGAGATTGATCACGATGAGCAGTACGAGGAACACGGTGACCATACCAACAATAAGGAGCTGCAAAGCTCCATAAATGTCATTTGTAATCATATAATGTCTGTTAAATTTGAATCTTTCTACATTAAAAACGGTGCAAAGGTACTGATTTTTCTTCACATAATAGCAATATAAAACATCCTTTTTTCAACTTTGTACCTTTTTCCCTTAGGTTAGGTTAGTTTTTATGCATATGATGTGCTTTCGTTATAATGTGAGTTTAAGATTGTCTTCAGCAAGAATTGTGTTAGGGAAAATTTGTTGTGCCTCTTGCAGAAGGGTATTTTCAGACGGATATCGGGAAGAAAAATGTCCGATGATGAGTTTCCCTACCTGCGCGGCAAGGGCGATTTGGGCTGCTTGTTGGGCCGTGCAATGATAGGTATTCTTAGCAAGCAACGTATGTTCGGAGGCAAAAGTAGCTTCGTGATAGAGACAGGATACACCTTGGATAAGTTCGGACAACTTAGGATGGTAGACTGTGTCTGTGCAGTAGGCATAGGAGCGTACAGGGTCTGATGGGGTTGTGAGACGCTCGTTAGAGATGACAGTGCCGTCAGGAGTGGTCCAGTCCATACCCGCTTTAATATTGTTGATTTGGGAGATAGGTATGTGGTAGAAATCAATCATGTCACGCCGAATGTGTCGTGGTGTAGGTTTCTCGCGAAAGAGATATCCGCAGCAAGGGATACGATGGACGAGAGGAAGAGAGGAAATGGTGACGGAACGGTCTTCATAGATGGTTTCTGATATGTGCGAATCAATCTCATGAAGAATAATTTTGTAAGGAGCATCTGCACAGAAATAATCAATCTGTGGTTGGAAAACCTTCTTCAGATCTTGCGGGCCATAAATGTGGAGGTCTTGGATACGGCCGAGTAGGCCAAAAGTGGAGAGCATGCCGATGAGTCCAAAAACGTGGTCGCCATGCAAATGGGTGAGGAAAATGGCCTGCAAATGGGAAAAATTGAGATGCAAACGGCGTAGTGCCATCTGTGTACCTTCTGCACAATCGAGCATAAAGAGCTTCTGGCGGATGTTGACTATTTGGGAGGAGCTGAGATGATGTGGGGTGGGTAGGGCAGCACCGCATCCGAGTATGTTGATTTCAAATTTTTCCATGATGTATACGAGGGTATTTAAAAGCGGAGTGGTTGAGGATGTCGTTGGCAGAAGTTGAGAAAATCACAGTATTTGCAGTGTGATTCATTAGTACATTGTACGAAAGTCCCATTAGGATGATTTTCTTTGTATGGAGTGAATATCTCTGTGATTTTCTGGGAGAGCATATCTTCGTAGAGTTCGCTATACTGTTCTTTATAGTCGTAAATGTCCTCCCGTTTGTTGCTGTCAGCAGGAACGAGTTTAACAATGCCAGAGTAGTTGGTACCATAGTTCTTGGCACAATACATAAGGGCTGGAACTATAGAAGGGAAAGTGTTTGAGAGTTTAGAACTTAGAGATGAGAGAGGTTGTGGCCGACAATCAGGTGCGCTGAGCACTTTACAATAATATAGAGTCTGCATGATGTGGTAATTATCCGTACATTTGTCGGGATTGAAGAGTTCCTCTATATTATTGGCTTTATGTGGAGTGCTGCTGGTTTTGTAGTCGACAATGCGGATACGGTCACCCTGGACAGTGTGGAGTAGGTCAAGGCGGTCGATGAATCCGCCGAGGAGTAACTTATGAGTCGGAAGGGAATATTGGGTTGTGTATTTTTCTTCTTGACTCAATATGAGCCAATAGCCTCCTTGATGCTCCAACTCTTCTGCCATCATTGCGTCAGCTTGAAGTTGGTTGAGAATGAACTTCTTGATGACGTGCCGGTTGATGAGTTGAGTGCCGTTCAGTGTAGGCATTTTGTCGGAGTGGAAAAGAATGTGTGCGAAGGATTTATTGAGCTCATGGGTGATGCGTGCGTCGTCATTAGCCAATGCTTTCACATCGCTGCTGTAGAAGGGCTTCCGTTCGTAGGGCAGGTAGAGGTGGTGAATGGTATCGTGGAATATGTTTCCGAACATAGGTTTGTCTATGTCATCGGAGACTTCATCCTCAGGCCTCAGTCCTGCTACATAATTGAGGTAGAACTTGAGCGGGCATTTCATATATGTGTTGATGGCAGAAGGCGACAAGATATGCAACTCGTTGAATCGTGCCTGTAGTTTCCTCATCACTTCTGCATCTTTCTTCACGCTGATGGGCATGACAACAGGTGATTGGCTATCTGCTGTAAAGGCGCGAAGGGATATGTCTTGACCAGGGTAGAAGAGGTCGTTTTTCTCTGCGAGGGTTTGTAGCATAAAGCGCGACATTTCCCCTTTGTTACCGGCATCTGTACTGGAGTTGTAGAGCAAGGTGATGTGCTCTGCCCGCTGCAGAAGGCGGTAGTAGTAGTAGGCGTAAAGGCTCACCTCGCGCTCAATGGTGGTCATGCCATAGGCCACTCGAAGGGTATAAGGGATAAGTGATGAACGCTTGTCATTCTTGGGTATTTGTCCCTCATTGACAGAGAGCATAATGACGTTGCGGAAGTCAAGGTTTCGGGTTTCGAGCAATCCCATCACTTGCAGTCCGACAGCAGGCTCACCGTGGAATGGAATGGTAGTTTGACCCATCAATTGTCGGATGAGCCGTGATAAGGTATCGTCACTTATAGCAGATAGCGAAGTCAACTGTTGTTGTAATGTGTGGATGCGGTTGACAATGGTGTAGGTGGTAAAGATACTTTCTTTGTAGATTTGCAGGGTGAATTCGTCGGAATTGTTGATTTTTTGGTAACTGTGTCCAACTATCGAGATGGTCTCGATAAGATAGGTAGTCAGTTGTTTGCCTGTAGCAGGTGTGAAAATCTGTCGCATAATGAGATTGTCGGCGAATCGTTCTCCATCAGGAAAGATGACGTTATCCCTTGTAAATTCCTTTAGCTTATCATTGCATGCCTTACCGATAAGCCTTTGGATAAATGCGTGTTTCAGAATGGCTGCCACATATTTATATCGCCATGCACCTGAATTGGTGCGCCCATGTGTTTGCAATTCCAAAAGGGCCTGCACCAAAGAATAGATAGGTGTCTCTTTCAGCGGATAGCCCATAGTCACGTTAATGGTTGGTACGGTGCCAATGCTGTGGAGAACGGGTTGCAGCAGACCTTCATTGCAGAGAATGACGGCGGAGTCACGCCAGTTTAATGTTGAAGGGGTAGGGGCGATAGTTTGTGTCCAAGCGTCAATATAGCGTATTTGAGCATTTTCAGTGGGGGATTGGATAAATGTGATGCTCTTGGGTTGCCGCATGTTGTTAAACACGTCCTTGCCCTCAAACTCATTGCCAAAGAGGTGGATGTTCTCGAGGATGAATTGTCCTGCCTCGTACTTAGTGGAAATGTTTGTTGACGCGGCGTCCCTTTTTGTATATGTGATGTCATAATCCCAATAAAATTTGGCATTGCGGTGCTGCTTGATGTAACGGAACAAGTCCCGTTCGGTCTTGTTGAGCACATTGAATCCCACCATCACATAAGTTTTGGCTGTCAGTTTTGCGTCAGCACGTTTCATGGTATCTTCATCTTTGCTGGTCAGCGCTTCAATGACTCTGCGTTTCAACATGCCCTCATATACCATGGGCATTTTCCCCTCAGACGTCGCCAGCAACCTCTTTTGGTAGGATTCATAAATGTCTCTCAGCTGATTCCAAAGATTGATGAACCTTCCCTTCAAGGGACTTTCTGGTTGAGCATCAAGATAAGTCCAATGTGTGGACTCCCCGAAGAATTGTTCGATGGCTTTCCGTTGCTCGTCTTCCAAGAAGGAAAAATCGGTCATCTTTTTTATGTCGGCAATGTTTAGGAATAGTTTAGATGGCTCCACCATGTTGTTGTCAATGTCTTGAAAGTCACTCAGCATCGTTTCCATCAGCGAATACTGTTGGTCAAGCGTCTTAGTGGTCTGTACTTTCTCCTTGTACACCTCCCATAATTTTACCGTTAGGTATATGTGGTCACCTACAGTGTACTCTGAAAGCCTAGCAAACAGTTCACTAATGGTGGTGTATTCGGGTGTCCACATAGTTTTACCTTTGCTGTTGCCCCACAGGTATTCGTTGAAGAATAGCGATGCACGTTTGTTTGGGAAAATGATACAAGTGTCCTGAAAGTTCCCCTCCAACTTACAGAAGAGGTCATCTGCTACAAGTTTCAAGAATGGTGTCATAGTTCTAATGGATGCGATTACATACTTGGAAATTGGAAGAAGGGGAATCCGCCTCCATTCCGGGGGGAGATTTCTTTAAGTTCTTGGATGTGTGGTTCGAAATCCTTGTCAAAAAGGGCTATGTTTTGGTCCAGAAACTTGAGGCGGTCAGCAAGCCACTGTTTCAGTGTCTTAATCTCTTCGTCGTAAGAACTTACGCGATAGGCGGCAAACCATGATATGGCGTCGCCTCCTCCGAAACCACCAAACATTTGAAATCCACCAAATCCACCGAATCCTCTTTGTGGTAATTGTTGTTCATTTGGTGAAACATGTTGCTTTTCTTTGCTTACCAAGAGTTCTGGATATTCCTTAAAGTGCCGGTCTTTCGCCGTGGTCACCATTTTTGTATGCTGGTCTATGTAGTCGTAGATGGCCTTGTTGCTGAGGATTGTTTTACGCAGCTGCTGGTAACGCTTCTTGACAGCCTTGCGAAAGCTCGGGTCTTGCAATAAGCGTTGCCAAAAGGCAGGGGTTGGCTGTGTGTTTCCACCCTCAAAACACCAAGCATCTATTTTGTTGGCATTGCAAAAATTGCAATTGCCATAGGCAAGGTTATAGTCCCATACGGGACCTGCAAACAACTTGCCGCCAGTGCCGTCTTCATTTAGCCGTTCCTTATAAAAATAGGCACTGCGTTTGTAACCGTCAGCATTAAGGCTCAATTCTGTGTGGATGAAATAATCCACAAAAGAGGATACGTCGATGAACTTTGTATACCCTTCTTGATGATCTGCAAACGCATCAGATTGGATGACCCGTTCCATTTCATCCACGTAATTCTCAATATATGCCAACTGTTCAGGTTGTAGGTTTTTCTTTTTAGGATAGATGCATGACCATGTAATGTTGCTATTCATGATACCTTCACCGATGCCAGGAATTTTTGACGGGAAGGTGGCATCTTCCTCGTTGTATGTGTCAATGCGCAGGAGATACCCTCCAGTCAGATTCACCCCTTCCGTATCAGTCTTTCGTAGCTTGGGAATGTTCACACGGTTGACACCACGCTTGATGGCCTCAGAGAAGATGTAAACACCCATATATTCACCATTCATCAAGACTTCCACCATGCGTGTGCGTGGTGCCCAATGCCCCATTTCTCGCCATAGATGGAAGGCCAATGGATCGCGTACCATTGATACGTCATTGTAAGGACATAACAACACCCAATCACTGCCCGCAGGCATATTCAATAGATTTACATTTAGTTCCTTCCCTTCAGCATCCCGTGTCTCAATCGTGTATTTCTTTTGGTTGAAGGCCAACGAACTGTTGCCACGCAGTTTGATGCCAATGTTACCGTTGTAATTGTCCGTTCTCATCTTTGCGCAGACTTTACTCTGTGCATTCAACACGGTGTCGGTCGTGATGATGATCACTGGCAGGTCAGAGTCCAGATGCTCCATCTTTGTGTGTTTTACCTCTGGGAACATGTTGTTAAAGTTGAAGTTACCAAAGTTCATGTTTCCCAAATTACCCATCCCGAATTGTGCAAATAGGTTTATGGGAGTCATGCTGGCCATAAAGGTCAATAAATAAGCAGTCTTTTTGATGTTTAGTTTAGTTTTTCTCATGTTAGTTGTTTGATAAGAGTGTTAGTAAATAAGTTTATATTGGAATAATGATATGGTCGAGAATATACCATAGATAAGCCCTCACCTCGGTGTAGCCAATTTGTGCTAATAGTTGTTTGTATTTCTCCATTTGGTGCACGTTCTCAGGAGGTGGTGAGAACGCCCCTTCAGAATTTTGTTTCACGACACCTTTGGCCGTCTTGTAATCAATGATAATGGCCTGGTTGTTATTGACGATGACGCGGTCGGGACGTTTTGTGGTGAGCATTTGATTTTCCAAATACAAGATAGCGCGTTCGTTGAGCGCTTGCCAGTCCTTGGAGAACCATTCCGGGTGTTCATCAGTAATATCTTCGATCATTATCATGACTTTCTCCCGTGCTTCTTCTGCATCAAGCAGGTAACCGAAACAACCTTTTGATTCCAACATCTGAATGACATGAGGCACGTCTTCAATAGTGTGGATGTATTGGAAGATGTTGTGGTAGAGGTTACCGAGGCTGATGAGACGTATGCGCTCAGTGTGTGCCTGTGTCTGTGAATTAGGTGAGTCCTCGTTGATGAACAGGTCAGAATCGTAACTTTGCTTAAATTCCGCAATGGATGGATGTGATGCAAATGACACAGGGAGTGGGTCATAATTGCATTCCATCACATTCTTTTCACTTTCTACGGCCTTTTGCTTGGTCGGTACAATTTCTCCGTATTCGTATTTGGTGATGATGCCATCAATGTCCTTTTGTACCATTATATCGGGCATGGATTTGATGAGGAACATTTGAGCATTCTCTATCTTGTCATTTTCTTTGGGAACTTCTCCTAACTTGTTGCCGGTTAGAATGATGAGATTGTGCTTTGCACGAGTGAAGGCCACATACAATACATTGATATTGTCCACTAACGTCTTCAGTTCTTCATTTTTCCTGTCATTACTGAAGATGCAGTCGTTTTTGGCTTTGCTGACGCTGATGGGAAGAAGTGGCATGAAGTCGTAGGGAGATGTTTTGGGAATACACCACATCACTTCTGAATCCTTTGGCTTTATGGGCCATAAGCACGATGGGATGATGACACTGTGAAATTCCAATCCTTTCGATTTGTGCATGGTCATAATGCGCACTCCATTCGCAGTGCCATTGGGAATGGTCTTACCGCAAAGCCGTTTGTCCCAAGCTTGTAAAAAAGTATCCAAATCTGCCACATTCTCTTCACAGAACTGCGCTATGATGTCAGTAAAGTAAAATAAGTAGGCATCTTGATGGGGATGTTGTTGAAGTTGGAATATTTGGTAGATATCTTCCACTTGTTCAGTAATGGGCTTGAAGCGTATCTCTACCCGGGCCTCCTCATTGAATTCTTGGGGAATATTTCCTACGAGATGGGTAAGTGTGGCCTGATATAATAGACTATCTGGTTCAGCCAATACCCTCAAGGCACAAATGATGATGTTTATGACAGGGGATGCATCCAGACGGAAAGCATCATCAGACACAACTTTTACATCTACCACTTCTGGATGATTGTTGAAATAATCACTGATGGACGGGATCTCCTGGTTGGTGCGAACCAGTATGGTTATGTCATTGGGATCCACTCTATTGTTGATTAAATCCCTTACTGATAGTTGAATGCGTTCAAGAGTGACTTGGCTGAGTTGAATTTGGGAGTCGCTTTTTTTTCGGTCAGGGTCTTCATTAGGGTCAATGCCATGATAGTCGATATTCTCTATCCGTACAAAGCCTTCCTCTTCGTTTTTGTTTGCTATTTGTGTTACATCACTGTAGGCTAAACTGAGATTAGGGCACTCTTCCTGTAGCAGTTGGATGGCATTTGTGAACATCTTGTTGTTGAAATCCACAATGTGCTTTGATGAACGGTAATTGTATGAGGCTGGAATCTTTCCGATAAGTTCTTTCAAGTCTTCGTCTTGTTCTATACCATTTAGAATCTGCCAGTCAGAATTGCGAAAGCGGTAGATGCTTTGTTTCACATCGCCAACAATCAGGCATGAACCATCGGTCGCAATACTGTTAAGGATAAGTGGTTTGAAATTGTCCCATTGAAGGGTTGAAGTGTCTTGAAACTCATCAATCATGATGTGTTTGATATAGGCTCCAGTCTTTTCGTAAATGAAAGGAATGTCCTGCTCGTTGATGACATTGCGAAGGAAATTCGCTGTCTCAGACAGGAGGAAGCGATTGTTGTCGTCATTTAGCGATTTCACCGTTTTGCTGATATCGTTCAGTAACATCAGCGAGTAAAGGTGCTGGCTGATAGCATTGACTGTGTGTAATTGGCTTACATATTCCCGATGCTTCTCAAATGTTTCTTGTAGCATGGGCATGAGTCGTGTTTCCACATCTGACTGAAATATATGTCTGTTTTTCGACGCTTTCTTGAACCATTTGTTTGAATTGGTAATGTATTCTTCAATGTCATCAGAAAAGGTTCCTTTGCTTTTGTTGTCCGGCTCTCTGATTTCGTAATCACGCACCTTGACCATAAAGGAGTGGATTTTTTGGGAAACATCCTTCTCCGTTATGCCTAATTGCTCATAGGTCTCCACCATTTGGGAACCTAAATCTGTTACGGCCTTTTTTCTTGCTTCCAGATAGGTGTTAATGGTGTTGCGGTATTGGAAAATGGCTTTGGAGTCAGTGATTTTCTCCCTGACCTTTTCGCCATGAATGAGATAATTTTCTTTGAAGATGTTTTTGCCGAACTCCTTCACAGTGTCATTAACCTGCCACGAATGGCTCTCTTTGATTTTTTCTTCAATGAACTCAATGATGGTACGAAATTCGCTGGATCCCTCTTTCAAGTTTTCGATGATTTGGTCAATAGCCTCTGACAACACCTCAGATTCATCCAGCTCAACTTTCATGTTGGTGGACAATTCCAATTCGTTAGCCAACTCGCGAACGATGCCTTGAAAGAATGAGTCTATGGTCTCGATATGAAAACGGCTATAGTCGTGTACGATGTTTTCCAAAGCCTCATGCGCTCGTTGTTTGAGTTTTGTTTGATTGAAGGTCGCTAAGTCTGTTTTGTAGGGCTCTTCTTGCCATTGGGGCTGTGCCTTCATTTCCTCAATGTTTTTCATAATCTTCTCCACGTATGCCTCAGACTTCTTTAGCCCATGACTGATTCCATACAATGTTCCTAAAATGCGTTGCTTCATTTCTGCTGTCGCCTTATTGGTGAAAGTGACGGCAAGGATGTTCTGATACGCCATCGAATTCATGGCCAGAAGGGTGATGTATTCCACTGCTAAAGTGAAAGTCTTGCCTGATCCGGCCGAGGCTTTATAGATTCTTATAGGTTTTAGGGGTTTCATTGTTAACAAGTAATTACTTCTGTCATTGGTATGTCGTGGGGCTCTGTCGGGATGGATGGGAGGAGTTGAAATGGGTATGCAATCCCAATGAGTGGACATCGAAGACGGGGTAGTAGACGGTCGTAATATCCCTTGCCTCTTCCGAGTCGGTCTCCTTGTTGAGTGAATGCCATTCCTGGGATGATGGCAATGTCGATATGGGCATAGTCCGTGAAGAGCTCGCCCATAGATTCTTGAATGCCAAACGCAGCACCGGTGTTCATAGTGTCCTCACCTTCATACACATGGAGCATGAGGTCATTGCCATCTACAGATGGGAGTAGTACGACATAACCTTGTTCATGCAATATTCGAATGAGGTCGTGAGTGCCGACCTCATCAGGAAGAGAATGGTACAAGAGAATAGTATGGCAGTTCTCTTCTTGTTTAATACGCTCAAGCAAAGTGTATTTGATGCATTGGCTGTATGTTAGGGTCTGCTCGGTAGTATGCTGCCTTTTTCTTGTCCGAACCAATTCCCTGAGTTCCTTTTTTGTCATAGAGAGTCGGTTTAGTTTGTTTTGCCTTGAACAATTGTATGGCTTTTTCCAGTGTGGCGTCGTTTCGGTTAAGATACTGTATATAATCACTCATCTCAAGAATGTTGTAGATAATGCTACCATAGATGGCCTGCTCAAAGAGGTGCTGCGATTTGAGTATCATATTGTTGCGGCGTAAGATGCCTTTGCTGTCAGCATAACGAATGAATGCATCAACAAGCCCTTGGCGACGCAAGTGTTTTTCCATATCGGCAGCATTATCGTAGGTGGAGAGTTTGGCGCGATTGTTGTCGGTGTACTCATAACAGAACTGGGCAATCGTACCTTGGGTGACACATTCTGTGTAATAGGGCGTGAGTGCTGTGGTATCTTCTGGAACAAAATAGTCGGGCATGATGCCACCTCCTCCATATACGATGCGCCCAATGCTGGTCTTGTATTTTTCGCCAGTTTGATGAATGCTGTCTTGGAAGAAGAATTCACCTCGTTCATAACGTGTGATGAGGTCCATCTCGTATTCTTTTGGCTGCCCTTTCACATAAGGCTTTTGAATGCAACGCCCAGAGGGGGTATAGTAACGTGCAATGGTCAAGTGAATGAGGGAACCATCAGCAAAGTCGATGGGTTGTTGTACGAGCCCTTTACCAAAAGAGCGGCGTCCCACGATGATGCCGCGATCGTTATCCTGTATGGCGCCAGAGAAAATCTCAGCAGCTGATGCTGTGGTCTCGTCAATCAGTACGATAAGTGGCAAATCCTGGTAGGAACCACGGCCGTCACTACGATATTCTTCACGGCGTGAACGGCGGCCTTGCGTATAAACGATAAGTCTATTTTTAGGAAGAAATTCATTGACCATTTGAATGGCAGCAGAGAGGTAGCCGCCACCATTGCCTCGCAAATCGATCACGATACCCTTGAATCCTTCCATTTCCAACTCAGCAAGGGACGTGAGAAGTTCTGGATAAGTGGTCTCACCAAAGTTTTTGATTTTGATGTAGCCAAGTTCTTTGTTAATCATATAGGTAGCATCAATACTCTTGAGTGGAATGTCACCTCGTACAACGGTGAAGGACAGCGGTTTCTCCTGTCCATGACGTAGCACGCCAATTTTTACTTGGGTTCCCTTCTCTCCCTTGAGGCGATGGAGAGTCTCTTCGTTGGTAACTTCTTTACCGACATATGGCTTCCCGTCCACTGATACAATTTTGTCGCCAGCCAGGATGCCCACCTTCTCAGAAGGACCTCCCTTGATGATGCCCGTAATACGAACCGTGTCTTCACGAATGACAAATTGGATGCCCACTCCGCTGAAGGAACCTTTTAGGTCGTCGTTGGCGGTCTTGGCATCTTTGGCTGAAATGTAGGTGGAATGGGGGTCAAGTTCTTCCAAAATCTTAGGCATTGATTGCTCTACAATAGAGGCGATGTCTACAGTGTCAACATATTGGTCGTCAATTATGTGGAGTAGGTCATTTAATTTGTTTGATGAAGTGTTTATGATGTTGAGCCGGTTACCTGCAAATCGGTTGGCGAAAAAGGTGCCGATGATGATGCCTATTACTACGCTGACTGCGATGATGATGGGTATCCAACGATTATTTCTGTTGATGTTGTTGCTCATATGAGGTATGGGTTATTGAAGAGGGTTCTATTAGTGCTTAGTCTCATCTGGATTGAGATACTCTACTTTGATGTTCGCGCGTTGTAAAAGTTTAATGCCGTCTTCCAGCCGATAGTGCTCAGAATAGACTACGCGTTTGATGCCTGCTTGGATGATGAGCTTGGCGCATTCGATGCAGGGAGAGGCTGTAACGTAAAGCGTGGCACCATCGCTGGAGTTGTGACTGCGAGCCAGTTTGGTGATGGCGTTGGCTTCAGCATGAAGTACGTAAGGCTTAGTAACATTGTTATCATCCTCACAAATGTTTTCAAAGCCAGAAGGGGTTCCGTTGTACCCGTCGGAGATAATGGCTTTGTTTTTTACAACGAGGGCACCTACCTGACGACGTTTGCAGTAGGAATTTTCGGCCCAGATGCGTGCCATTCGCATGTAACGGCAATCGAGGCTGTATTGTTTTTTTTCTTGATCAGTCATATCTTTATCTAAAATCTAAATGTTCCGAATCGAATGGTGTTCTGTTTGTCATCATTAAGATGCATGAACTCAGCTCCGCTAGTGTAGGACGTGGTGGAGGAGAGAATGTTGAGAATCTGTTTGTCGAAGAGGTTGTCTGGATTAGGCTTCTCTTTCAGATTGAGTTTGATGGTTTGGTGTTTGCCATCGGCTTGCCAAGTGCCCGAGAAGGCTACACCTGAAGATAACTTTCCTTGGAACGTGCCTGATGAGAATGAGATGAAATAGCAGTTCTTATCTGTATCCGTGTAGAAGTTCTGAGTTTCTTTCGAGTTAGTGACACCATTGATGACGATGCCATTCATGTACCAAGTCCTGCCCACGAAGATCTCGTCAATGTCATCTTCGCTATTGCAAGCACATAGGATAAGAAGTGGAAGAATGAAGGTGAGTATGTATTGTATTCGTTTCATGTTGAATTTGTTTGTGTTATTTGATTCCGTTGCGATGGAGCAGGGCTTCGATGGTGGGTTCTTGTCCGCGGAAACGCTTGTAGAGTACCATTGGATGTTCTGTTCCTCCACGCGATAGGATATTTTCACGGAATGAACGAGCTGTTTCCATGTCGAATACACCTCGTGTTTTAAAGAGCGAGAAAGCGTCAGCATCGAGCACTTCAGCCCATTTATAACTATAGTAGCCTGCTGAGTAGCCACCAGACATTATATGGGAGAATTGTACCGTCATGCATGTGCCATCGATTTGTGGCAATACTTGGGTACGGCTCCAGGCTTGGCGCTCAAAGTCGAAAAGGTTGGATTGAAAGGTTGTTGTCATTGTGTAAAAAGCCATGTCGAGCAAACTGAAACTAACTTGGCGCATACAGGCGTAGGCTACATTGAAGTTGCGGCTGGCTGTGATACGGTCGATCAGCTCTTGCGGGATAGGCTCACCTGTTTCATAATGTGTGGCGAAAGTGTTGAGAAACTCTTTTTCAATGCTGTAGTTCTCCATGAACTGAGAAGGAAGTTCTACAAAATCCCAATAGACGTTGGTGCCTGAAAGGGTGCGATAGGTGGTGTTGGCAAAAATTCCGTGCAGCGAATGCCCAAATTCATGCAGGAAAGTTTCCACTTCACTTAACGTGAGTAGGGCTGGTTTGGTGTCTGTGGGTTTGGAGAGGTTCATGACGATGGATACCTGTGGACGTGAGTTGTTTCCCATCTTATCTTTCCACTGTTCTTTGAATGAGGTCATCCATGCCCCGGATTTTTTGGAGACTCGAGGATGAAAGTCACAATAGAAGAGCGCAAGATACTTGCCATCTTGGTCAAGCACATCATAGGCTTCCACATCGGGATGATAAACGGGAACGTCAGGGTTTCTGTGGAAGGTAATGCCATATAGACGAGTGGCTAGTCCAAAGACCCCCTTTTTCACTTTCGAGAGTTCAAAGTAAGGGCGCAGCATCTCACTATTAATGTTGTATTTACTCTCCTTGAGTTTGTTGGCATAGTAGGAGAAATCCCAGGGCATGAAACGCTTTGGGTCATCTGTCGCTAATTCGTCTGGATTGATGTGATTGTCTTGATAATATAGATTTTCTATTTCCTTTACCTCTTTCTTTGCTGTTGGCATATAGGCATCAATGAGGCTGTTGAGGAGGTTATACACATTTTCTGGCTTCTCTGCCATTCGTTGGGCCAACGCATAATCAGCGTAGGTGTTGAAACCTAAGAGTTGTGCAAGTTCACGGCGCAGATTAACAATCTTGCCGACAATCGATATGTTGTTGTTGGCATTGTTGTGTGTGCATATCGTGTTGTAGGCCATATACATCTGTTGTCTCAGTTCGCGGCGGGCAGAGTAAGTGAGGAAGGGTATGTAGGAGGGGGCTTGAAGTGTGAACACATAACCATCCATGTTCTTTTCTTTGGCGGTCTGTGTGGCGAGATCGATGGCACTTTCAGGCAGACCCTCAAGATCTGTGTCATTGGTTATGTGGAGAATGAATTCGTTAGTTTCTTTCAATTTGTTCTGCGAGAATTGTAAGGAGAGCACGCCCAATTCTGCTGAGATTTTGCGTAATTGTTCTTTCTTCTCTTTAGGGAGATTGGCGCCATTACGTACAAAACCCTCATAACTCTTGATGAGGAGCATTTTCTGTTCTGCATTTAGACGTGCGAAGTCCTCTTTTGCATGGTCATCATATACGGTTTTGACACGACGGAATAGACCTTCATTCAACGTGATGTTGTTGGAGTGCTCAGAGAGAATGGGGGACATCTTCTGTGCCAGTTCATCCAGAAAGTCAGTTGTCTCTGCACTGAGTAGGTTGAAGAACACCTCCGTCACTTTTGCAAGAAGTTCACCTGTTGATTCGAGCGCTTCGATGGTGTTCTCGAAAGTAGGGGTATCGGGATTATTGACAATTTGTTCAATTTCCTGATTTTCTTCTTCAATACCCTTCATAATGGCAGGTTCATAGTCTGTCTCTGTGATTTTGTCGAAGGGGATGTATTTGTATGTGGTGTAAAACGGATTCATGTCTTGAGTTTATTGTTTTGATAGTGATTGGAGGTCTTCAATGCTGAAACAGCCTCGCTGCATGTTGATGAGCCCCTCTTTCTCCATCTCGTTGAGTGTTTTAGACACATTGAGCCTGGTTTCGTGGATAATATTGGCAAGGTCAGTCATTTTGATTTCCACTTCCTTCTTGCCTTTTGGCGCAATAGAGTGGGCAAGGATGAACTTGACGATTTTGTGTCGAATGGTATTGTCTGGATAATGGCAGAGAAGCCGTTGCGTTTGCTGATACTTATTGCAAGTAATGTTCATCAAGTTGATTTTGACGATTTTGTTCGCCATGAGGTGTGTCAGCATAATGTGCTTGTCGATGGCTAGCGTTGAACCCTCTGTGGTGAACGTATAGGTGCGTGAGTAGGTCTGATACATGCCGAAAAGGTTGTATGGCTCTATCACCTTCATGTCTGGTAGGTGTTCTATGAGTGTGAACCGTAGAGCATCGTCACGATATTCAGTCATCACTTCACCGCTAATGATGTAGATGAGTTTTTTGCAACTCTCACCTTGCATCACGATTTCATCTCCTCGATGGTAGTTGGCAAAGTCCAATCGGACGTGTGCCATCACGTCCGATATCTCTTGTGTCGTCAGTCCCTGAAGCAGTGGTAGTTGCAACAGGCGCTCAAACATTGTCAACTCCATATACTCTAAATTCTAAATACGCAGCTCTCAATTTCCGACAATCAGTTTTTCTAATCCCTCAGTCATCCACTCTTTCATCTCGCCCTCTTTGTCTGAATAGATGAAGAAGGCCATCAGTTCTGGGTGCTTGGTCAACACCTTCTTTGCCTCGTCCATTCCCAATACCATAAAGGCTGTGGCGTAAGCATCAGCTGTGGCGCAGTCCTGTGCAAGGACTGTAGAAGAGAGGATGCTGTGTTGCACCGGATACCCTGTGTGGGGATCAATCGTGTGGGCATATTTCTTGCCGTCCTTCTCGTAGTAATTGCGATAGTTGCCTGATGTCGCCATTGCCAATTGTGTGATTTGTATGACTTGCTCAATGTCCGTGCTAATGCTGGCTGGGTCGTCATTGGGCTTGTTGATGCCCACGTGCCACAGTTCGCCTCGTGGATTGAAGCCCCTCACACGTACTTCACCACCAATCTCTACCATGTAATTTTTAATGCCTTGACTTTCAAAATATTTTCCCACAGCGTCCACTCCATACCCTTTGGCGATGGCACTGCAATCTAACATGGTTTCAGGATGTTCCTTGTGGATTTTCCCCTCGATAAGTTTCACTTGCTGATAACCGATGTAGGGCAACAGACTATCGACTTTCTCTTGGCTTACATTGTCCATGTTCTTGAATCCGAAACCCCATAAATTGACCAACGGCGCCACTGTGATGTCAAAGGCCCCATTCGTCTCTCTCGACACTTCCTGAGCCAAAGTGAATACCTCCTCAAACATAGGGTTCGTGCTCATGTTTGTGTTGTTGTTGATGGCTGTGATGATGGATTCCTTATTGAAAGGTGAGAGGGACATATCAACCTGTCTCAAGGCTTCATCAATCCCTTCTTGCAAAGGTTTGGCTGACTGATAGGTGATGTGGTAGAACGTGCCAAATACGCTTCCCTCAGTTCGTTGCACATCTTCTGGCATCCAGGGTTTTCCTGATTGCTGAACAGGAGAGTCTTTGCCATTGTCACGGCTCATGATGATGTAGATGGTGCCAGCAATGAGCACGGCGAGCAATGGCCATCCCCACCATTTGATTTTGTGCGGTGCGTACGGGTCAAAAGGTTTATTCTTTGTATTCTTCTGTTCCTTCATTTGTTCAGTCTCCATTATTTTCTTCTGGATTATTATTTTGCATTTCGTTGTTGATTGCATTGGCTGGTACAATGTCTCTGATTTCAATGTTTACCCCTCGTTTGTGACTCTTCTTCATGCCCCAGTTCAAATCGAAGATGAGACTATATGTGCCGCCCCAGCAAGTGGTATTTGTGGTGTAGCCGTAGCCAGGAATGCAATTGGGCTTGGCATAGTCGTTCTTTGTAGAGGCAAGCTCGCGTTTGTAACGGACTGCCCATCCCATGTGGAAATTCTTGAAAATAGTCACCTCGACACCAAAAATTAGTTCAGCCCAATGGCTGGTGCAGTTGATGTCCTTCATGCTAAAAGGGATGCTGCCTCCCCAAATTGGGTCTGATTGTGCTGGCCCGGCGATGTCATATTTGAATTTAGAAAAGCCATAGCGGGCGCCCAGATAAAGCCTGTTGCTCTGGAACTTGTCCTTCAACATGTTGAAATCGATGCCGATGCGCCCAAAAGGGGCACTGGTCTCATAAGTCACCTTTGTGTTGAAGTCTTCCTTTGAACATCTGCCTACGCCTGCTTCGAATATGGGGAAAAAAGTATTTTTCAGATTCAACCGTAATGCCCCCTCAAAAGTGCCGTAGTCTGAAATCATCATGGCTACAGGGCCATATCCATCAACGGAAAGAGTAAAGCCCTGGAAAAACACCAGATGTTGCTTTTGTTCCTCCACGGCCACATATTTCGTTGGCTTAGGCTTTTCACCAGGCATGACGGGTTCCTGTTGCTGCTGTGCTTGAACAGATAGCAAAGCTGCAAGGAAAAGTGTTGCACTGATGATAATATGTTTGAGGCCACTTAATTCTTTCACTTTTCTTTTTCATTAATAGCTCATTCCACAATTCCGTTAAAGAAAATCTTGATGTTCGTCTGCCCATCGTAGTTCACCTTTGAATGACCGATCTCCACATGGTCGATGGCTGCATCCGTCGCTGTGACTTGTTCCAGCGTGTGGAATCGGTGTGTGCCGCATTCTGGCAATTCCACGTTCGGATAACTGGTGTGTGTGATTTTGATGGTGTCTTTCAGCGTGATACGTTTGTAGGAGAAAATCAGCGTATCCATTTTGTTGAAATAGCTCATGGGCACTTTCATGCTTGATGCGCCAAACAACTGATTCACCAAAATGGTGTCATTTCGTTGTTGACTGATAGTTTCCGTATAGCCCTGATTCACCAATTCTTCATCTGGTCGCTCTTTCGTTACAGTGGTGTTGCCCCACTTTCTATAGGTGTACACCGTCTTAAACCCTGGCTTCAAAGTCGTAACGGTAATGGTGTCGTTATAAGTGATGGCAGTACCCTCCGAGTCGTAGAACCCGTAATTGCATGTCACCAAGTTATCCACAGGACAGTTATTCGAATAGCAACCCATTAAGAAAACCGTTGCCATCCACATGATATGTTTTAACTTAATTTTCATTCTCTAAACACCAACCTGAGTCCCATTCGTTAAGCCTAAACGCTAAATCTCCTTTTCTACTTGATATTTGTTTCTCTCCTGACTATTTCTGCTGATAAGGTCACCCAGGAAACCCGCCACGAACAGCTGAGTACCCAGAATCATCATTGTCAGCGAGATGTAGAAATATGGGCTCTCCGTCACCAATGCGTGTGGCTCATGCTGATAAAGGGCGACCAATTTGAGGGTTCCCACTACGATAATGGCGATGAATCCGATGATGAACATCAGCGTGCCAATGAATCCGAATATATGCATGGGCTTCATGCCAAAGGTGCTGATGAACCATAGGCTCATCAAGTCTAAATAACCATTGACGAATCGGTTCCAACCCATGAATTTGCTCTTGCCGTGCTGGCGGGCCTGATGATGCACGGGTTTCTCGCCAATCTTACTGAAACCGGCGTTCTTCGCCAGATAGGGGATAAAGCGGTGCATTTCACCATACACCTCAATGTTCTTTACTACGTTGCGTCGATAAGCTTTTAGACCGCAGTTGAAATCGTGCAGGTTGTGGATGCCGCTCACCATACGGGTGGTGGCATTGAACAATTTGGTTGGAATCGTCTTCGATAGAGGATCTCCTTTCCGTCTGTTCATCTTGAAGCCGCTCACCAGGTCATATCCATCCTCCTTCACCATCCTGTACAGTTCTGGAATCTCATCAGGGCTATCCTGCAAATCAGCATCCATCGTAATGACAACCTCACCCTCCGCTTTTTCGAATCCGTGAAATAAGGCGGGGCTTTTTCCGTAATTCCTTCTGAACTTGATGCCGTGCACTTCTGGAAATTTGCTACTCAAATCCTCAATAACATCCCATGATCGGTCTGTCGAGCCATCATTCACAAAAATCACCTCATATGAGAACCCGTTCTTATCCATCACACGCTTAATCCACTCGTGCAATTCCGCAATCGATTCTTCCTCATTAAAGAGAGGTATTACTACTGAAATATCCATTCTATCTGATTTGTATTTAATCCCAACAGTCTATTCAAAAATCAACTATCAGTATCAATTTGGCTTCTTCCATGATGTTACAAATGCAACAATGATCGAGAAGAACAAACTGATGAAGAAATTATTATTGAAAATTAGCAACGTCTTTTCCCAAGCTGATAGTCCGTCCGCCTCCTTCAGAATATCCATCATTTGTACATGCTGTTCCTCCATCCCTAATTGTTCATACGTTTGTACCATCTCCGGCTGCGTCAGCAACGTGTTCAACTGTTCCATCAGCCTCCCGTCATCTAAAAAGTTGAAATAAGCAAACACGATGAGCCCATTTAACAGACAGGCATACATGAACATTGAAAAAGCAAAGAAAAGTCCTTGAAAGTAACTTAACCGTTCGTCTGCCAATGCCATTTTTCGGTTCAGACGCCATCCCAATACAAATGGAAGCATCACCGATATGCCGCACAGCATAAAGCATAGCAGCATCAGTAAACCATTATTGGAACTGACGCCTTCCACATACGAGAGGAATAAACTTCCCCATGCCAACCCGACGAAAGTACCATACTCCATGGAGTATGACTTGTATGTATAGTTTTTTGTACCCATAATCATTAAATCCGATGCAAATTTACGGCTTTTACTTGACAAAATCGCAATCATCTGAAGAAAAATCCACATTTTCTCCAGAGTTTTTTATTTCTTAACGATTGAGCCTTTTTAAAGGTGCACTTTGTCTGTGTTTTTATTGATGAAGTCTTTCCAAGATTTGAATTTGTGCTCTACTTCAGGTTTGCCCATTTGGATAAAATGGCAATAAGCAGCACCGAGAGCATCTGTGGCATCAAGTTGCACTTCCATGTCTTCTTTAGAGATGTGAAGCATACGTTGGAGCATACCTGCCACTTGTTCTTTGGAAGCGGATCCGTTGCCTGTAATGGCCATCTTTATTTTGCGAGGTTCATATTCTGTGATAGGGATGTCGCGCATGATGGCTGCGGTGATGGCTACGCCTTGGGCACGTCCGAGTTTGAGCATCGATTGCACGTTCTTGCCAAAGAACGGGGCTTCGATGGCCATCTCATCTGGCTTGTAGGAGTCGATGATGGAGGTGATGCGTTCGTATATCTTGCCAAGACGGAGGTAGTGGCTGGCAAATTTCTTGAGTTCGATAACCCCCATCGCTATCAGTTCAGCCTTGTTCCCTTTTACACTGAGCACTCCATAGCCCATTACGTTGGTACCAGGATCGACACCAAGGATAATTTTCTCTATGTTCGTAGCACTCTTCATTTTGATTCTTGAAAACAAAAGCCCCCTCCGTGATGGGAGGAGGCCTGCTTTGAGCCGAATGGCGGACTCGAACCGCCGACCCACGCATTACGAATGCGTTGCTCTACCAACTGAGCCAATTCGGCAAGACAAATAGCAAAAAGACCATGCCTTTTGTTAAAAGCGATGCAAAGGTAATACTTTTTTTTATTACATAAGCAAGGTTTCTCCATTTTTCTTCTTAAATTTGCAAGGAAAATCACAATTCATGTGGATTGCAAGGTAAAATTTGTACAAAGAATAAATGAAACCCATCAAAAAATCATTATCAATCTTACTGACTTGTCTCGTGCTAATTGGCGCTGTGGCAGGTGTTAATCAGTTGTGGTCATGCAAGGCCGACAGGCTCCCTTCTGAGGTGAATGGGAAAGAACGTTCCATCAGTAGTGCAGAACGTAATGCGGCCTTTGCTGCGCAGGAAACAGAGGGAACTCAAGACGCTGAGGAGTTATATGAGTCGGAGGCTGAACGTGCGGCAGAATTGGCTGTCACGCCTTATGAGAATATGGAGCAGCCAGACGAGTTGAAAGGACGTCGGGAATGCTTACTGTTCAAGTCCCAGTTTATCATTTCGTATGATGTGGTTAAGCTTTGTCCTCATTATGTGTGTTGGAGCCTGACCTCCGAAAGGGCGTATGGTAAGGTGCAGCGTGCTGACAACTTTCATGGTGACCCTGTCATGAATGACCGTACCCGTGTGGAAACCTTTGATTATAATGGGTCAGGTTATGATCGAGGTCATATGTGTCCGGCTGGTGACAACAAAAACACGACCAAGGCGATGGATGAGTCGTTTTGTATGACGAACATCTGCCCCCAGAATCATAATTTGAATACTGGTCTTTGGAACGATTTGGAGATGCAATGCCGTTCATGGGCAAAGAACTATGGAACGATTTACATCTGTTGTGGTCCCATATTTGATAATAATCCCCCCAAGACGATAGGTCAGCGCAAGGATCTGAAAATTGCTGTGCCTGACCGTTTCTTTAAGGTCGTACTGGCTCTCGGACGTGTGCCTAAAGCAATTGGCTTTATCTTCCCCAATAAGGCTTGTAGTGGCGATATGCGTGACTATGCAGTGTCGGTGGATAACGTGGAAAAAGAAGCAAAAATGGATTTCTTCTTCCAGTTGGATGATAAGCAGGAAAATCAGTTGGAAAAAGAGTGTAGTCCTGCAGCATGGGGTATTTAGAGCTTGTTGTTGATGGGCTTGGGTTAAAAGTTGGCGTTAATGTTATAGTTTAGATAATATGAAGAAATATGTTAAGGATTTGAGAGTAAAGGCTGTGGAATACCCGCATGAGTGGTATGTCTTGCTGAAGTTGACGGATGAGGAACCACTGCCCGAGTGTGTGCCTGGACAATTTGTGGAGGTTAAGGTGGAGGGAAGCCCCCGGACATTCCTCCGACGTCCCATCTCCATCAATTATGTAGATAGGGAGAAAAACGAGTTGTGGTTGCTCATCAAGAAGGTGGGTGAAGGTACACACAAATTGGCAGAGTTGAAAGTGGGTGAAACATTGAATTTGGTTTTCCCGTTGGGCAACGGATTCTCTTTGGTTCAGAAACAAGGCGAGAGAGTGCTGCTTGTTGGAGGCGGTGTAGGCGTGGCGCCATTGCTGGACTATGGCAAATATCTGAAAGAGAAGGGTGCAGAACCTGTGTTCCTGTTGGGCGCAAGAAGTAAGAACGACCTATTGGAACAGGAACTCTTTAAGGAGATCGCCCCAGTGTATGTAACGACAGAGGACGGTTCTGAAGGCGAGAAGGGTTTTGTGACGCAGCATACTATATTAAGTAGAGAAAAGTTTGACCGTATATCTGTGTGTGGTCCCAAACCCATGATGGTGAGTGTTGCTCGATATGCTAAAGCGACGAATACACCTTGTGAGGTGAGCCTTGAGAACATGATGGCTTGCGGATTGGGAGCTTGTTTGTGTTGCGTTGAGAAAACCGTGAAGGGGAATGTGTGTGTGTGCAAAGAGGGACCTGTGTTTGATATTAACGAATTAACTTGGGATGTATAGATATGGCTGATTTAACGACAAAAATAGCAGGGCTTACGATGAAGAACCCTGTGATGACCGCCTCTGGTACGTTTGGTTATGGGGTGGAATTTTCTGACTTTGTGGATTTAGAGGAGATTGGTGGTATTATCGTGAAAGGCACGACCCTGCATCCACGTGAGGGTAATGATTACCCTCGTATGGTGGAAACTGCCAGCGGTATGCTGAACTGTGTTGGCTTGCAGAACAAAGGGGTTGATTATTTTTGTGAGCATATCTATCCGGAGATTAAGGACATCCGCACGAACATGATTGTGAATGTGAGTGGTTCTTCTCCAGAGGACTATGCCGAATGTGCTGCTAAAGTGAATGAGTTGGAGGGCATTCCTGCCATCGAACTGAACATCTCATGTCCTAATGTGAAGCAGGGAGGAATGGCTTTTGGCGTAACGACAGAGGGTGCGGCAATGGTAGTAAAATCGGTTAGGAAAGTGTATGATAAAACATTGATTGTGAAGCTGTCGCCTAATGTTACCTCTATCGCTGATATAGCCTTGGCTGTTCAGGACGCTGGTGCTGATGCGGTGTCACTTATCAATACGTTGATGGGGATGGTGATTGATATAGAGAAGCGGAAGCCCGTGTTGAGCATTGCGACAGGAGGCATGTCTGGACCGGCAGTGAAACCTGTGGCTGTGCGTTGTGTTTGGCAAGTGGCGAAGGCGGTGAACATTCCAATTGTTGGTCTTGGTGGCATCATGAATGCTCACGATGCAATCGAGTTTTTCTTGGCTGGTGCATCTGCCATCGAGATAGGTACGGCTAACTTTATAGACCCTACAGTGACCGTGAAGGTGGCAAAGGGCATCAACGAATGGCTTGATGCGCATGGATGCCATTCTGTCAATGAAATAGTTGGACAGTTGAACGCATGATGGATGGCGTCTGGCAGGACATTCAGGAGGTGTTCTTTTCAGAGCAGACGCTGAAGCAGAAGTATCGGTATTTCTACGATACGCTGCATCGGGTGTGCATTGAGAAGACGGAATGTCTGCCAGCAGAATACAACGATTTCTTTTCTCGGCTTCAGGCTGTGTGTCGACTGACGAACTACCCGTTGCATCAGGTGGATTCGTTCCGTTGGCGTGCCCGTCAGGTGTCTCATCTGAATATGGAAGTGGATGAACACACCTTCTTGGTGGATATGCGTGCCTTTATGGAGGCATTGGCTCATTTCACCGACACGCACATCCCTGTCGTATTGGTAGGACGATTGCCAGACATAGAGGCATTACCTATTCCTAAGGAACGCTTGAGGGACGTGATGCGTCAGAAGCGTGTCCGCTTTACGGTACAACATATAGAAGAGCCATATATTGAGGCTTTGTCGAGGGAGATACCTTCAGAGATTCCTATCCGAGTGGATGTCACAGCGAATCAGCATACGCTTAGGGCTGCACAGCTGCTGAAGTCTGAAATGCAGTTCAATGCGCTCTCTTTTACCATTGATGATGAAGGTGTCTATCACCCTCAGTACATCATTGTGGAGCCAGACTTCCTGCTCGATACTACAAGTGTGACGGGTTGCATCAAAGGATGGGGCGAATCGGCCTTCAACCATTTTATTGCCAAGTTCAAGCCTTCTGAAAGTACTGTTCATACCCTCTTGGGTGACTTTGCCAACCAGTTTTTGGATGACATATTGAATCTTCCTGATGCCGATTATCTTAGTTCGATGCACAAGGTTTTTGCCGATAGAGCCATCGATATCTGCGCGTGTCCTGACATCAATGTTCAGTTTTTTGAGGAAACCAGGAAACAATTTTCCAATATCCGGCAGATTGTCAAGGAACTGGAACAGCAGCCTTATATGCAACAGGGAAAGGTGGACATTCACATTGAACCGTCCTTCTTCTGCGAAGCGTTGGGATTGCAGGGGCGTATGGATTGTCTTGTCGACTTGGAAGAAGGCAAGAAATTTCTCATTGAGCTCAAGTCAGGCAAGTGGGATGAGTATAGAAACCGTGCAAAGGAGGAACACTTGATGCAGATGCTCCTTTATAAGGAAATCCTCTATTACAATATGGGTGTGAAACAGGCTGATGTAATGGGAAACCTGCTTTATTCCAGATATCCCAAATTGCAGGAGCAACGCAGTTATCAGGAAATGGTGTTTAGGGCGATGGACATCCGAAACAGCATCGTGACAATGGAGCGTGGACTCATGGAGGGCGAGGCGAGGAAATGGGTGCCGAAACTCACTCCTGAAGCACTCAGACGCAATCGTGACTGTAGTGACAAATTCTGGTTAGGGTGGTGCTTGCCGGACATCAAGCCGATTACTGATGCCCTCCACAATATGGATGCCTTGACTGCCGAATACTTCTATACCTTTTTGGAATTTATCGAACGTGAGCAGGCAGAAAGCAAGATGTGCGACACCCGTCCAGATTCGACACGTGCCCTTGCCTCCCTTTGGAATGCCGATATAAACACCAAGATGGAGAATGGCGACATCTTCTTGGATTTGCGACTTGCTGATTTACGGATGAAGGATGGTGTTGAGGCACTCTGTCTGGAGCGTTCTGATGGACAAGGGAATCAGCCAAACTTCCGTATCGGCGATGCTGTGATTCTCTATAAGCGGAACTCTGATCAGGATTCGGCCATTACGCAGCAAGTGTTCAGATGCAATGTTGAATCTTATGATTCCGACCGCATTTGGTTGCAGTTGAAGAATTCACAACGGAATAAGGACATCTTCTGCGACGCTGACCTGTATGCTTTGGAACATGACCATGTGGATGCCAATTTCCGTAGCCTTTACAGCGGTCTTTTCTCCCTCTTGACCTGTGAGAAGAGCCGTCGTGACCTCCTGCTTTGTCAGCGTAAGCCGACTAAGGATGACCTTTTCTTGCTGATGGGGCCTCCTGGAACAGGCAAGACCTCTGTGGCGTTGAAGCGTATGGTGGAAGATGAACTGAGTCAGGGTCATAACATATTGTTGCTTTCTTACACAAATAGGGCTGTCGATGAGATATGCCAGATGCTTTCCTCCATAGAGTCCTCATTTTCATACATCCGTTTGGGCAGGGAACTCTCCTGTGCTCCTGCTTATCGGGAACACCTTCTTTCCAATGTCATTTCAGACTTGTCCAATCGTCAGCAGGTGACACAAAAGATACAGGAAACCCCTGTTTTTGTCAGTACGGTTGCCTCCATGAACAGCCATACAGCCCTCATGCGCTTGAAGCATTTTCATGTGGCCATCTTTGATGAGGCATCACAGATTCTTGAACCTCAGATAATGGGCATACTCACATCTTCCGCCATAGACCGTTTTGTGATGATAGGTGACCACAAACAGTTACCTGCCGTTGTGGTGCAGAGCGAGGAAAAATCGGCTGTTCACTCTCCTTTGCTCCACAAAATAGGACTGACCAACTGTAGGAACTCCCTTTTCGAACGTCTTTACGAGCAGAACCGAGACAATGAGGATGTGGTGGCGATGCTTGACCATCAGGGGCGTATGCATCCTGCCATCGCAGCCTTCGCGTCCGATGCTTTCTACGATGGGCGTCTTCTTCCTGTTGGACTTCCGCATCAGAACGAACCACTTCCTTATAAATATAATAATGTAGAGCATCCGATCGAGCACCTGATAGCCACCCATCGTTGTGCATTTATCAATGTACCCAGACCTTCTTTGGAAGACCGTCTGCCAAAGGCAAATATTTTGGAGGCAAGGATGATAGCACAACTGGTCAAGGGCATCCTTTTTCTGCATGAACAAAACGGATTGTCCTTCAGTCCTGAACGGCAGTTAGGCATCATCGTACCTTTCCGTCGGCAGATTGCACTTGTTCGGGCTGAGATAGCCAGACTGGTTCCAGAAGCAGCATCCGAAATCGTCATCGATACGGTCGAACGATACCAGGGTTCTCAGCGTGATATCATCATCTATGGTACAACGATTACCCAGCGTTACGAACTTGACATCCTGTCTAACTTGACCGAGACTCCCTCTGGAACAGTGGATAGAAAACTGAATGTGGCCATCACCAGAGCACGGAAGCAACTCTTCATACTTGGTAATGAGAAACTGCTGCGAAACAACCCTCTTTATGCTCATCTCATCCAATATTGCAAAAAAACTTAGCATTTGTTTTCATATATGCACTTTTATGCCTATATTTGCAACAGAAACTCAACTAATCGCTTTCTAATGAATAAATTGAGAACAATCTTGATGACCTTGGCGCTCGCCATCGCATCCCTTACTTCCGCACAAAAGAATAGTACCTATCAGCAATATGTTGATAAATACAAAGACGCGGCCATCGAACAGATGCACCGCTATAAGATTCCAGCATCCATCACTTTGGCGCAAGCACTGCTTGAAAGTGGGGCAGGCACAAGTTATCTTGCCAAGAACGCCAACAACCATTTCGGCATTAAGGTGGGAGTGGGGTGGAATGGTCCCTACGTCACCCGTGATGATGACCGTAAGGACGAAAAATTTCGCAAGTACAAGAATGTGGAGGAAAGTTATGAGGACCATTCCCAATTCCTTCTGAAGGACCGCTACAAGCGTCTCTTCGACCTCAATCCCCTTGACTATAAAGCATGGGCACGTGGCCTGAAGGCTTGTGGATATGCCACTTCGCCAACTTATGCCAGCCGTCTTATCACCATCATTGAGACGTATGAATTGGATGATTACGACGAAGACCGTATAGGTCTCCGCAAGCGCAAGAAGAGGACGGAACCAGACTATACGGTAACGCTGCCAGTTCGTCATTCAGTGCGAACAGTCAATGGCATTCAGTGCATTACAGCCCGACAGGGTGACACCTGGGATGCGCTTGCTAAGGAAACAAAGATTGCAAAGAAGAAACTCCTCAAATTCAACGAGGTGGATGAATCCTTTGCGCCTCAGCCTGATATGAACATCTTCCTTGAAAAGAAGGCAAAGAAGGCTGACGTCCAATACAAAGACTACTGGCATAAGGTGAAGGCAGGAGAGTCCATGTATTCCATCGCCCAGTTCTACGGCATCCGTCTCGATGCCCTTTACAAGATGAACTTCAAGGACGATAGTTACATCCCTGTGACGGGTGACTTGTTGAAAGTCAGATAAAGTCACCCGTCTTGAGGGTCGTTCATGGATACCAGGCCATTGACCTCTCGGATGATGTTGTTGGAGAGCATCATGTCGAGGATGTTATGAATGGTTTCAGCGATTTTGGCGCCGGCACTGGAGAATCCCAATTTGCGGGCAGCGATGGTCGGTATCTTTTCCTTAGGTAGTGAGAACTCTTCGATAATCACTTCTGCCACGGCATTGATGACCTCTCGTACAGGAATTTCAGTAATGGTTCTGGGCGAGGGCGAACGATAAGTGGTGTAGTTGATGGCACTTTGTTCATCCAGCCACAGATTACAATTACCTTCAAATGAGAGAGGGTCGTGATAGCAATGGGCGGTGGCTACGCTGACTGCCTTCTGGATGTTGGCTCCTGCATGTCCGAATCCCAGCAGTTTTGCCACCCGTTTGCAGAGATAGGACTCTGTAATTGGTTGTTCCTTGACCAAAATCTGACTGATGACCTTGGCGTTATAACTTGCTAATGGGTCGTATGTCTCTTTGTCAATAGCGGGAATCTTTACCTCTGCTTCGATGTAGGGTCGCTGTCCTTCATTTCGAGAGGGTTCTTCCTGAATGCTGGATGTTGTGAGGGCATCAGCGTTGAATGCTTTGATTGGTTCAGGTTCTGGTTCCTGTTCTTTGATGGCCTCCCCCGATTCACGTTTTTTCAACTCCTCAAGAATTTGGTTGATGCTCCGTTCACGGTTCTCATACCAGTCGATGGAATAGACACGCATGACACTCCAACCCAACATCTTCATGACGGTGGGTTGCACAATTTCACGGTCACGGGTGGTCTTTGTTTCGTAGTAGGTCTTTCCGTCACATAGGATGCCAAGAATGTATCTCTCAGGGTGTTCTAATGTGGAGACGGCAATGTCCACCTTGAAATTCGACCTGCCCACACATGGAGTAGCAATGTATCCTTGTTCTGAAAGCATCTCGCAGATTTGCTTGACCATCACATTTTTGTCCAAATCGTAGGACGTATTGCCCATCATGGGCAAACGACCGGTTTCAGCAAACTCAAGGAATCCCTTCAGCCCTTCAACGCCTTTGGCATTGGAGCGTTTCAGGTCTATCTGACTGGACTTGAGGGTCGAATACACAATCATCTCATATCGGGCACGTGACACAGCGACATTCAGACGCCGTTCGCCACCCGCATTGTTGAGCGGACCGAAATTCATCGACACCTTGCCTGTCTTGTCTGCGCCATAGCCAACTGAGAAGAGGATGACATCACGTTCATCACCCTGCACATTCTCCAAATTTTTCACGAAGATGGGCTCCTTGCCATTGTAAGCAATCTCTTTCAGTTCTGGGTGCCGGTCGAGTTCTGCGGTCAGGTCATCCTCGATGCGGTCACCCTGTACCTTGCTGAATGAAACGACGCCGATGCTGTATTTCGATAGTTCAGGGTCGGAAAGCCGGCGGATAATCTCCTTGACGATGGCCTTGGATTCCTCAGGATTACTGCGTGTACGTCCCTTGTCATAGACACCATCGACAGGCACCAGCTTGACTTTTGCCACCTGGTCATCAACGGATGGGAAGGTGAAGAGGCGGTTGTCGTAATATTGGGAGTTGCTGAAGGCTATCAGACTTTCGTGCTTGCTGCGATAGTGCCAACTGAGGTAATACTCTCTCAGCGACAGCGTCTTGCAGTCGTCGAGGATGCTCTCCATATCGTCGATGTCTGCTTCCTCCTCGTCCACTTGTGTGGTGGAGAAGAAACTGGTGGGAGGCATCTGCTTGCTGTCGCCCACCACAATCAGGGCCTTGCCTCGTGCAATGGCACCCACGGCCTCGCTGGTAGGCATCTGCGATGCTTCATCAAAGATGACGAGGTCGAACTTTTCTGACTTCAAGTCGATGTACTGTGCCACACTGATTGGGCTCATCAACATGCAAGGGCAGAGTCGTGGCAGCAGGGTGGGGATGTTGTCGATGATGGTGCGGATGGAGTTGCCACGTCCTCCGTTGGCGATGTTGCGTTTCAGAATGCTGATTTCTGAACCGTCGGCAGATACGGCAGACGAAGATGGAACTCGTGAGGCCAGTTTGCTGTAGAGTTCCTCCTTGCTGAGTTCCTGGAACCGCAGGGTGTCCCGTCTGTACTGCTCTATACGTTGGCGGAAGATGGAACCGTTGAAGGTTCGCAGCAATTCGTTCGCATCGATGGCTATGGATATCAGATAGCGGTAAACTCCCTTCAGGAACGCCAGGATGACATCCTGAGGTTTTCCACCTTCTTCTATCTTGCTGACAACTGTCTGGAACTGCATGGGGATGAGTTCGTATTTCTTCTCCACCCAGAGATACCAGTCCTTCATCTGTTGATAACCGTTGAGCCATCTGTCCAAAGCGGTGACGATTCCAGCCAAAGTCTGAGGTTGTCGTGACTTGGCTGTCAATTGACTGGTGAGGTCTCTCATCTTGTAGAGGAGCCCAAGGACACTGTTCGCATCTTGCAGGAACTCCTGACGTCCCATCGAACCCATAGATCCGAGGCTTGCCTGATAGGCAGCTGATCTTTGCGGATGGCTGAACCCGTTTTGATGGGCAAAGATTGTCAGTTCCTCTTCCTGTTGCTTGAGTTCCTTGCTTTTCTGCTGGTAGTTGCTGACAAGCGTGAAAACCTCCTCGATGCTGGATTCGTATATCATTCCATAGCGTTGCATGGCGCTGATGAATTTCTTCTTGGCAAAGTAGCGGGGCAGGAACCATTTGGCTTTAATCTCGTTCCATTCACGCTGGCTGGCATTCACGTCCATTCGGATGATGTCTTCACTATAGGAAGCCGTGATGCTTTCGTGCAGGTCTTCTTGTTGCTTTTGGGTGTTCAGATGGGCGACAAACATCTCCAGCCATCGGATATCCTTGTCGGATTGCAGTTGCAGCGATGTCTTCCCATTCAGTTGATTCAGTGCCTGATAATAGTCTGTCAGGGCTTGCTTGAATTGCGTCAGAATCCCCTTGATGGTTTCAAGGGTTTCCAACCGGTTGTCAATCGGTTCCAATCCATAAAGGGCATGTTGTTTGGGGGCGCCGACAAAGTTCAGAATCGTGTCGATCTGCTCAATTTGTTTCTTGCCGTTCTGGATGTAGTCGGCCGTCAGTACCTCTTTCGCAGGGATTCCTTCTTGCATCTCTTCCTGTTCGATGGACAAGTATTCGGATATGCATTCGTAGAGGCTTAACCCATTGCTGCCTTTCTGATGCAGGGCATTCATGTAGCTGATGAGATTCTTGCGTTCAGCAAAGAGTTCCTCAGCCTTGGCTGCATATTCGGCAGGCTCCTTGATCTTGGTGACATTCAGCACCTGGTCCATCTGCTCCAGGAAATGCTTCTTGGTGGCTTTGTTGGAATGCAGTTCCAGGCAGAAGGGAGCCAAACCAATCTTTTCCAATCGTGACTGTACTACTGAGAGGGCAGCCATCTTTTCTGCCACGAAAAGCACTCTGCGTCCCTGATAGAGCGCATTGGCTATCATGTTGGTGATGGTTTGTGACTTTCCTGTTCCTGGAGGACCATGCAGGATGAAGGTTCTTCCTCTGCCCGATTCGACGATGGCCTCCATCTGCGAGGAGTCAACATCCAGAGGAATGGAAAAGTCCATCGGCGAGTTTTCTTTGTCGATGAGACGGGCATCGACGACATCCTCCATTACCTCTTGTTTGTCACGATTCTCGATGAGTGAAGACACGATGGTGTGTTCTGCCAACTTGTCTGCATTGGAATGGATGTCATTCCACATGACGAACTTGTTGAAGGAGAACAATCCGAGCATGGATTCTTCCAGCACATTCCACTTCTTTTGTTCCATGATGGCACGACGGAAGTAAGTGAAGATTTTCTTCACATCCACCCCGTTTTCATCCGTGGGGAGTTTCGCCAACATGTCAAGGCTTATCTTGAAGTTCTGCTTCAGAAGTTCCACCAGCGTGATGTTCAGAATGATGTCCTCATCCCGTTTGCGGATGATGTATTTGTTGCCGCTCTTTCTGATGATGTCCACTGGCAGCAGAAGGATGGGGGCGTAACGTGCTTGCTCGCTCTTGGCAGTCTCAAACCACCTGAGCATACCCAACGCCAGGAACAGACTGTTGGCACCATTCTCCTCCAACGACGTTCGAGCCGTTCTATAGATATAGGTGAGGGAACTCTGCAGTTCAGTCTCCGTCAAGTAAGACGCAATCTTATTGTCCTTAATCATCTCAGAGACGAAC
>CADCQH010000184.1 GCA_902803605.1 uncultured Bacteroidales bacterium
ACACTTCACGGTCAAGTAGTCCCCATCCGTAAGCCAAATCCGCTACAGAGAAGAACTTGAGGGCGAAAGCCAGTTCGATGAAGCCCAGCGTCACCTTTACTACATTCATCCAATTGCCACTCTTCGGCACAGCATTGAGCCATTGAGGGAAGAGGGCAAAGAGGGTGAAGGGCAAAGCCAACGCAATGGCAAAGCCCAACATGCCGACAACGGGACCTGCGATGCTGGAAGTGACCACCTGCACTAACAAAAATCCGATGATGGGACCCGTGCAGGAGAAACTGACCAGCACCAGTGTGAAGGCCATGAGGAAGATGCTCAGCATGCCTGTGGTGCTGCTGGCTTTGTTATCGACTGCCGTATTCCACTTGGAGGGCAAGGTGAGTTCGAAACCTCCGATGAAGGAGATGCCGAAGATGAGCAGCATGAGGAAGAAGAGGATGTTGAACACGGCATTCGTCGCAAGGTCGTTGAGCGCCGATGCCCCGAAAATGGCTGTGATGACCAATCCGAGCGTCACATAGATTACGATGATGCTGATGCCATAAAGTACAGCATCACGAAGACCGCGTTTCTTGGCTGCCGATTTCTCCTCTGGGGTGGACTGCTTGGTTGTCCCTCGCTTGAGGAAGAAAGATACGGTCATGGGGATAATCGGCCAGACGCAGGGCGTGACCAGTGCTACAAGACCGCCCAGCAGTCCCAATAGGAAGATTTGCCAGAGGGACGTGTTGGAGGTGTCGCTGTTGCCGCCTTCATCGAAAGCAGAAAGCTGGTCGATGACAGGTGCCCAAATGGATGAGGAGGCGCGTGGAATGGCGTCAGTGAACAGGGTGGTGTCTTGGTCGGTTGGCAGCTGACAATTGACGGCTGACAACTGAGATTCGTCTGTTGACGGGTTCGTATTAGGACTGTCATTCGAATTGCCGTTGGCGTTGGGAGTCACAGCCAGCCCATTGTCCTTCGCACCCTCTTGAGACTGAGCCTTTGTTTTAGATTCAGGGAGAGTCACTTCGCCACTGATGCTGAATTCGGCAGATGTGGGAGGAGTGCAGCTTTGGTCATTGCATGCACCATACTTCAGATAGCCCTCCACGATGTACTTGCCGCCCAGTAGTTTCACTTTCTGGGTGAACGTGGCAGACCTCTCGAAATAATAGACATCGGTACCAAACATCTCCTCATATTTCTTGATGGGAGCGGTTACGTGGGTCAAGGCACCCTCCAATTCGGCACCGGAAATCTTTTCTACCGTCAATGTTGTCGGTGTGGGACCATCAACGGGCTCTGTGCTGTACATGTGCCAACCGTTGCTGATGGTTGCCACGAATGTGAGGACGCCTTCTGTGTCCGAAGTCACCTTGAAGGAAGAGGACACTTTGACAGGTTTCAGGGGCTGAGCATTCGCCATCCCCAAACAGCATAGTGTCAATATGAAGATAATCCACCTTCTCATACGATACCTTTTTCCTGTAAGTAATGCAGGGCATCGATGGCTGCATGACAGCCGCTGCCAGCTGCACTGATGGCCTGACGATAGAGAGGGTCAGCCACGTCGCCTGCAGCAAACACGCCAGGGATGTTGGTGGCTGTCGTCGGGTGTTGCACCTTGATGTAGCCCTGTGCATCCACTTCCACGTCAGGACGGAACACTTCACTGTTAGGATGATGGCCGATGGCCAGGAAGAAGCCGTCGATAGGAAGGTCATAACGTCGTTCACCTTCCTTTCCCTTGTTCTCGATGAGGTGAGCGCCTTCCACACCGTTCTCGCCAAAGAGTCCCTCTGTCTGCGTGTTCCAAAGAATCTCAATATTCTCGGCTTCTTTCACTTTCTGCTGCATGGCATCAGATGCACGCAACACATCACGGCGCACAATCATATACACTTTCTTGGCGAGGCTGGCCAGATACTGTGCTTCTTCACAAGCGGTATCACCACCTCCTACGACAGCCACCACCTTCTTGCGGTAGAAGAATCCGTCGCATGTAGCACATGCCGATACGCCTTGTCCTGCATATTTCTTTTCGTCATCAAGCCCCAAATACTTGGCTGATGCACCTGTCGAGATAATCACCGTGTGGGCTTCCAACACGGTGCCGTCATCTGTGGTCACCTTATGAGGGGCACTGCCGTCCTTCGACAGTTCTACCTTCGTGATCATGCCATAACGGATGTCTGTGCCCAGACGTTCTGCCTGCTTGCGGAGGTCATCCATCAACTCGGTTCCAGTCGTCCCTTCAGGATAACCAGGAAAATTGTCCACTTCGGTCGTCTGCGTCAGTTGTCCGCCAGGCTGCATACCCTCATAGAGTACGGGTTCCAATGAACTTCTTGAAGCGTAAATTGCTGCCGTATAACCAGCAGGACCACTTCCTATAATCAATGTTTTTAATGCCATGATTGATATATTCCTTTTGTTATTTGCGTTGCAAAGATAAGGAAAAAATAATTGACAAGAAATAATTAACAATCAATAAATCTTAATTCTGAATGAAAATACCTACCTTTGCAGTCACATTGACTAATGAAACGGAACGATATGGCAACGACTGTCGCTATGCGCAAGCCGCACAGCAAAATGAATTATGCTTTACAGCACCCGGAAAATGAGGGTGGAATGAATGACCGCGTGAAACGTCTGCATCAGCAGAGCATTGACACTCCCACCACACTCAGCATTGAACGTGCAATCATTGAAACGGCATTCTACAAGGAATACTACGGCAAGATGCCCACCTGCATTCTGCGTGCCCGCAACTTCTATGAACTTTGTAAGAAGAAGACCATCTATATCGGAGCGGACGAACTGATTGTGGGTGAGCGCGGTCCTCTGCCCAAAGCTGTTCCGACCTTCCCTGAACTCACCTGCCACAGCGTCGAGGATCTCCACACACTGAACGATCGCGAATTGCAGCCTTACCTCATCTCGCAGGAGGACATTGACACCTATGAGCGTGAAGTCATCCCCTATTGGCAGGGTCGCACCCAGCGCGAACGCATTTTCAGTCATGTGAGCAAGGAATGGGAAGATGCCTATCATGCTGGCGTGTTTACGGAGTTCATGGAACAGCGTGCAGGCGGACACACGGCGATGGACGGTAAGATGTACCAGCGTGGTCTGCTCGACTGCAAGGCGCTCATTGCCAAGACCCTCTCCGAACTCGACTTTATCAACGATCCTGAAGCCACTGACAAGCAGCAGGAACTGCAGGCGATGGACATCTCCTGCGATGCTGCCATCCTTTTTGCTGAGCGTCATGCTGAACTGGCTGAGAAGATGGCTGCGGACGAGTGTGATGCACAGCGTAGGGCTGAATTGTTGAAGATTGCCGACGTGTGTCGTTGGGTGCCGGCTCATGCGCCGCGCGACATGCAGGAAGCCATTCAGATGTATTGGTTCGTGCATCTTGGCACAGTGACAGAACTGAATGGTTGGGATTGCATGAATCCTGGGCATATAGACCAGCATCTGTACCCGTTCTACAAGAAGGGATTGGAAGAGGGGACATTGACCCGCGAGAAGGCCAAGGAGTTGCTTTCTTGTTTCTGGATTAAGTTCAACAACCAGCCAGCACCTCCCAAGGTGGGCATCACGGCGCTGGAATCGGGCACTTACAACGACTTCACCAACATCAACATCGGCGGAATCGACCGTGATGGAAACAATGCTGTCAACGAACTCTCCTACATCATTTTGGAGATTCAGGAGGAACTGCACGAATTGCAGCCTGGTCTGAGCATCCACGTGTCGAAGGTCACCCCCGACGAGTTTGTGATGGCGGGTGCCAAAGTGATTCGTCAGGGGCACGGATACCCTTCCGTGTTCAATCCCGACACCTACACGAAGGAACTGGTGCGTCAGGGCAAGACTCAGGAAGATGCCAACGAGGGAGGCTGTTCGGGCTGTATCGAGGTGGGGGCTTTCGGCAAGGAGGCTTACATCCTGACGGGCTATCTGAACACGCCCAAGATTCTCGAAATCACGCTGAACAACGGCACAGACCCTCAGACGGGGAAGCAACTCGGACTGGTGACGGGTGACCCGCGTACCTTCACCTCCTATGAGGAACTCTATGAGGCATACCATCGGCAGATGATTTACTTCGTCAACCTCAAGTTGGCGGTCAACAACTACATCGAGCGGATGTTTTCCCTCTATGCCCCTGCCACATTCCTTTCTCTCTTCATCGACGACTGCATCGTCCGTGGGCGTGACTACTACAGCGGTGGGGCACGTTATAATACTACCTATATACAATGCACCGGTCTCGGCACCATCACCGACTGCCTTTCGATGCTGAAGAAGCACGTCTTTGAGGACAAGAAGTTTACGATGGACGAACTGCTCAAGGCTGTCAGCGAAAACTTCGAAGGGAATGAAAAGATGCGTCAGTTCATCATCAACCGCACGCCCTTCTTCGGCAATGATGATGACTATGCCGACAGCATCGCCGTAAGAGTCTATGATGACCTTGTGAAGGCCATCGAGGGACATCCCAACACCCGTGGGGGGAAGACCCAGCTGAACATGCTCTCCACCACCTGCCACAACTACTTCGGTTCCGTGTGTGGGGCTTCTGTCAATGGGCGATTGGCTCACTTCGCCATCAGTGACGGGACATCACCGGCGCATGGGGCTGACACGCATGGCCCGACGGCGGTCATCAAGTCATTGGGCAAGCTCGACCAGACACTCTCTGGCGGGACGCTGCTGAACGTGCGGTTCGTGCCGACCCTCCTGAAACGGGATGAGGACCTGAAGAAGCTCGTGTCCCTCATCCGTGCTTATTTCTCCATGGGCGGTCACCACATCCAGTTCAACATTGTCGATACCCAAACCCTGCTCGATGCGCAGCAGCAGCCCGACGATTACCGCGACCTGCTCGTCAGAGTGGCGGGCTATTCCGACTACTTCAACGACATGACCGAGCAACTGCAGAACGAAATCATTGCACGGACGGAGAACGACGCGTTTTAACCGGTTTTTTTTGGCTGCTACAAAGAAAAGTACTACCTTTGCAGCCGAATCAAAAGGTGAGATGGCACTCATTTTCGACATCAAGCGGTTTGCCATTAACGATGGCCCAGGCATCAGGACGACCATATTCATGAAGGGGTGTCCGCTCAGGTGCGTGTGGTGCCACAATCCCGAGGGATTCTCGGACAGGCCGGTGAAGATGTACACGAGGAAGAAGTGCATCGGGTGCGGGAGTTGCGTGGAGGCGTGTCCTGAGGGGAATCTGGTGCTGACCTCTGACGGCATCAAGGACTTGGGGCGTTGCGTGGCCTGCGGACGGTGTGCGGACGAGTGTCCCAGCCTGGCGCTGGAGATGGCGGGGAAGGAGTGGACGATGGAGGAGCTGATGACGGTGGTGGAGAAGGAGCGGCTGGTGATGGAGCAGAGCGGGGGAGGGGTGACGATGTGCGGTGGGGAACCGCTGATGCATACGGATTACCTGTGCGAGGTGCTGGATGAGCTGGGCAGGAGAGGCTTCCATCGGACGGTGGACACGACGCTGTTTGCATCGGCCGGGGAGGTGAGGCGAGTGGCGGAGCGGTGCGAGCTCTTCCTGATAGACCTGAAGATGATGGACGCTGAGCGTCACCGGCGATACACGGCTGTGGGGAACGAGCGGATACTGGCGAACATCAGGATGGTGAGCGAGATGGGCCGACGGTTCTGGATTCGCATTCCGCTGATTGCGGGGGTGAATGCCGACGACGAGAACCTGGAGGCATCGGCGAGGTTTCTGGCATCGCTGCCGACGGGACCCGAGGTGGTGAACCTGCTGACGTATCACGATGTGGGCATCGGCAAGCACGCGCGGTTGGGCACTCAATACAATCCCGACAGCATCAGCATGGAGGCTCCGTCGGAGGAGGTACAGCAAAGGGCATTGAGCATATTACAGGCATACGGGCTCGACGCCAGGATAGGAGGATAATACATACATACGATAGGAGAATAATACATACATATCATATATATGAGACTTACAATCAAGATAGGCAGCAACGTGCTGACAAGACAAGACGGGTCACTGGACGTGACGAGGATGTCGGCGCTGGTGGATCAGATTGCCACCTTGCGCAGTCAGGGACACGAGATCATCCTGGTCTCGTCCGGAGCCGTGGCGAGCGGACGGAGCGAGCTGAAGCACATCCAGCACGACCTCGACTCGGTGGACCAGCGCCAGCTTTTCTCTGCCGTGGGGCAGGCGAAGCTCATCAACCGTTACTTCGAACTTTTCCGCGAGTACGGCATCGCCGTGGGGCAGGTGCTGACGACCAAGGAGAACTTCTCCGACACGGAGCACCGCAAGAATCAGGAGAACTGCATGAGGGTAATGCTCGAGAACAATGTCCTGCCCGTCGTGAACGAGAACGACACCGTGTCGGTGACCGAGCTGATGTTCACCGACAACGACGAGCTCTCCGGACTCATTGCGCAGATGACCCAGTCGCAGGTGCTCATCATCCTGAGCAACATCGACGGCATCTACACCGGCGACCCGTCCGACCCATCCTCGCGCATCATCCGCACCATCGAGCAGGGCAGGAGCCTCGACGAATACATCCAGGAGAAGAAGTCGAGCGCAGGGCGTGGCGGCATGCAGAGCAAGTCGAACGTCGCCATGCAGACGGCGGCGGCGGGCATCAGCGTCATCATCGCCAACGGAAAGAGAGACGACATATTGGTTAAACTCATGAACGACAGGGAGAACACCCCCTGCACCGAATTCCTGTGTTAGGATTCGGATTTCATGTCAGAAGAAATATTTCCATGTTAGAAGAGACATTCCAAGCATCGAGAGACGCGAGCATCGAGCTTGCGCTGCTCGACAATGAGACCATCAACCGAGTGCTGCTCGCCGTGGCCGACAAGGCTGTGAGCGAGACTGATTCCATCCTCGCCGCCAATGCCAGGGATCTGGCGCGCATGGACCCCAAGAACCCCATGTACGACCGTCTGAAGCTGACCCGCGAGCGCATCGAGGGCATCGCCGCCGACACGCGCAACGTGGCGACCCTCCCATCGCCCCTGGGCAAGGTGCTCAAGCACGCCACCCTCCCCAACGGGCTCGACCTCAAGCGCGTCAGCGTGCCCTTCGGCGTCATCGGCATCGTCTATGAGGCACGGCCCAACGTCACCTTCGACGTCTTCTCCCTCTGCCTCAAGGCGGGCAGCGCCTGCATCCTCAAGGGCGGGAAGGATGCCGACGACAGCAACCGTGCCATCGTCAGCCTCATCAAGGGAGTGCTCGGCGACTTCGGCATCAACACCGACGTCATCACCCTCCTGCCTGCCACCCACGACGCCACAGGAGCCTTGCTCCATGCCAACGGATACGTCGATCTCGTCATCCCCCGCGGCAGCAAGCGGCTCATCGACTTCGTGCGCCAGGAGGCATCCGTGCCCGTCATCGAGACCGGCGCCGGCGTCTGCCATGCCTACTTCGACAAGGACGGCGACACTGCCAAGGGCGCGCGCATCATCAACAATGCCAAGACCCGCCGCGTGAGCGTCTGCAACGCCCTCGACTGCACCCTCATCCATGCCGACCGCCTGGCCGACCTGCCCGCCATCTGCGAGCCGCTGAAGGCCAGCAACGTCCTCATCTATGCCGACGAGCCAGCCCTCGCCGTCCTCGGCGGACACTATCCCGCCGACCTGCTGCGCCCCTCGACCGAGGAGAGCTACGGCACCGAGTTCCAGGCCTACACCATGGCCATCAAGACTGTCGCGTCCGCCGATGAGGCCATCCGCCACATCCGCCGCTTCGGCTCGGGTCACTCCGAGTGCATCATCACCGAGGACCGCGCCACGGCCGACCGCTTCATGGCACAGATAGACGCCGCCTGCGTCTATCACAACGTGCCCACCTCCTTCACCGACGGCGCCCAGTTCGGCCTCGGAGCCGAAATCGGCATCTCCACCCAGAAACTCCATGCCCGTGGCCCGATGGCGCTCGAGGAAATCTGCACTTACAAGTGGCTCATCGAGGGCGACGGGCAGGTGAGACCCTAATGGACGGTCGCCATGAACTGAAATAAAAAAACATACCCCCCACGGAGGTATGTTTTTTTGTCCGACATGCTCGTCTTACAGGAGTTCTAAAGCCTTTAGAGGTTTTCGGGACGATGGGAGAGGGTGAGCCCCTTCGGGCACACCCTCTCGTCCTTAGTTGTTATTGGTGGTGGTCACGGTGTACACCCACGTGTAGGTTCCGTCGCCGTTGTCGCGGCGTGGGCTGCGGGTGACGGTGGTGGAGACTTTCGCGGTGTTACGGATGAGGGGATCACCATTAGCGCTGAATGTTGCCGCCTCCGGTCCCTTGGCCGTGCTGGGGTAGGTGGCCTCCGCGATGATGCCGCAGTTGTCGGGATCGGCGGTCGTGATGATGAGCCTGCCGTTGCCCCTGAACGCCAAATAGCTCTTAGTGCTGATGAAATTGGCAGGTACGTTGTTGGTGTATTGGGAGGCATCGGGGTGAAGGTTCACATAGTTGTCGCCCTCGAGCTTGATGAAGAGGGGTTTCGTGTTGTTACCATTTACATCATCGATGAAGTTGCCAACAGGATATGTCTGATTGACGTAGATGTGGTTCAAGGTGATGGTGTGGGGAGGATCGAGCGTCAGGCGGTAATCGATGCCGTTGCTGTTGTTGACACCGCTGACGCTGAAATTCTGTCCTTCCTTCATGATGGCATACACACCCCAGCTGGTAGGAGTCAGGGTGGCCGAGCCGTCGGTGAGGTTGAATGGGTTGTTCTCCTGGTCGGGGCTCACGGTGTAAGTCCACGTGTAGGTGCCGTCAGCGTTGTCGGTGCGGGCGCTGCGGATGACCTTGTAGCCCGGGGCGGCGAGCTGTTCGGACACGTCGAGCTGAGTGGTCGTTGAAAAAGAATTGCTATTTGCTTTATAGTTGAGGCCACGGATGCCGCATTCATACGGAGATTTCGACGTGATGGTGAGCGTTCCGTTGCCGCTGAGCCAGACGTCCCCTTCACTAAAAATGAAGTTTCCCTTCTGACCTTGATTGTTGATGTTCTCTCCCCTGCAGATGACGCTGTTGGTGCCCGTGACGTTGATGGTGGTTTGTGAGTAGTTTCCACCCCATGAGTAGATGAAGTTGTAGTAGAGCTCATCATCCTTCGTGCAGGCGGCCGTGAGGTTTCTGATGTTGATATGGTTCTCGGTGAGTTCGCTCAAGTTGATATAATCATCGACGCCGTTGCCACTGAGGTTGATGTCGCAGTAGTCCGCGTTATATCCATGTATAGACCTAAACACATAAGCTTTGGTAATTGGGTTAAGCGGCGCAGGCACGGCATCGGTCGTGTTGCTTGTGACGGAGAAGGTGTCCCATGAGCGGCTCACCTTGTAGGTCTTGCCGTTCTGGAGCGATTTCTGACCCAGGTCGAAGGTCACCGTGCCGTAATTGTCGGTCTCAAACCTGATCTGATGGTAGGCGGCACTCCGGTCGCCGATGAAGGCGAAAGTGATGTCCTTATTTGTCTGCTGAAACATAGCCTCAGACTGCTTGGTCAGGTGGGCAACGTCGGCACCGCTCCAGTAGCTCACCTTGAAGAAGGGTTCCACCCCTTGGACGATTAATTGGGGAGCATCGGTGAATGTACACTCGACGATGCAGGACGAGGCGCTGAGTGCATAGTCTCCCGTGCTTGCGTTGTAATCACCCTGCACCGGAAGCGACGAGGTCATCACACCCTCCGCATTGATGCAAAAAACATTGTGGAAATTGATTTCCTGGGAGACACCATCAACGTTTATTTGGCCCGCCGTACCAGAATGTTTCAACGTGGCACGTGTGCCCACCAACGGGTCAGCACCGGCGAAATCGTAGGATGATTCCACTAAATTTTTTGCCCATTCCCCTGTCTCAGAATCAGGGTAAGGCTTATCCTCATACACCTGGAGGTCGCCCGAGAACGTGGCGGTGGCAGCACTTCCCTCGGTCAACTCGCAGTCGAGAAAACCGGCTATGTATTTTTCAGGGAATGTTCCACTGGGAGTAATCTTGCCATACACATAAAGCTGGTCGCCCTTGGTGAACTGGAGCGTGTGCTTCGTCTTGCCTCCTTCCTCCACATCCACCACCGTGCTGCGCGTGCCGGCATCGCCCACATTCGCGCCCACGCTGACATGGACAGTCGATACACCCTGCGACGTCGTCGTCTGGACCACATCGTCATCGCTGGAGCATGAACTCAGACCTGTCGTCAGAGACAGGCCCGTCATGAGGGCTGCGGCCATGACCAGCCAGCCCCTTCTGCTGATAATTTGCTTCATTGTCTGCATCATTGTTAGAAGGTTAAACACTCGTCACCAGTCCTCATCCTCGAAGGACACATCCACGCTGGCGCTCTTACTGCTGCTTACAGTCTGCTGGCCGCTGACGGTCTGCATCATCGGATCAGACTTGAACACAATGACCTGCATCATCGGCTTTACATAAGTTTTCTGTTTCATGTACGAAATAGGTTTAGTAGATGAAGTGAATATGATTTGTTTATAAATACTTGCCCACGTATATATATGGTTGCACATGCATAAATACTTGCCCCATAATCTTTTCGGCGGCAAAGTTACGAAAAATATTGTTAACCTGTACCGCCTCCCCCAGATTTTTTTGCATCATCGACCGGAAAGAGACCCGCTCCCCCTCAATCACGGAGGCTCACTTTAATTCGGGCACGGAGATTCACTTCACCTCCTCAAACTCGACATACGTCCCCTCGTTGTCGCTGAACATCTTTCCGCCTTCGCGTCCGTCACCGCCACGTCCCCCGTCACGTTCACCATTACGTCCTCCGTCACGACGCTCTCCCTGACGGCCTTGCCGCCCCTTATTATTATTATATGTACGCGAGGAATGGTCGGAGGCTGACGTTTTGGCAGAACCACGGTGCGACGCCCCCTTCCCCCCACCGGAGAAGAGCCGGTAGATGGCACGGAGATTGCCGAAGCCACCCACCAGTCGGCTCATCAGGTAGATGCCGATGAAGATGAACACCAGAAAAACGAAAAGGATGATGAGTAGGGCAGTGATAAATTCGGCCATGGTCGTCAAGTCGCTGTTTTAGGTAAGGGAGTCCGTTCCCCCTTACTCCTCGTCCTTAGGCAAAAAAGATGCCACTATCGACATCACGACATAAAGTCCCATGCACACTGCCAGGGAACGGAACACGCCCGTCCACGTCGGAACGTCGCGGAAGAGGAACGGCCCCGAGCCGAGCATCAGCACGGACAACACCAGGAAGATGATCTTCATCTTGTCCTTCGGCCAGGAGAGACGCCCCTTGAAGGCGAACATCGGCACCTCGCACACCAACAGCCAGCAGAATAGGATCATGAAGAGGAAGAGGAACAAGGCATTGAACCGCGGACCCGTCAGCCATGCCTCGCTGCTCACAATCAGCGCCCCCCAGAAGATGGCATTGGCAGGCGTGGGCATACCGATGAACCCAGTGTGCTGGCGCTCGTCAATGTTGAACTTCGCCAACCGCAAGGCCGAGAATGCCGCCATCAGAAAGGCGGTGAAGGGCATCACGCGGAAAAATGCCTCCGTGCCCATGAAGGAAGGGTAGGCCACATGGTTGAACAGCGTGAATATCATCGCCGACGGCGCCAAACCGAACGTCACGCAGTCGGCCAGAGAATCGAGCTCCAGCCCCAACCGGCCGCTCACGCCCAGCGCACGCGCCGTCCGCCCGTCGAAGAAATCGAAGAGGGCTCCTAACAGAATGAAGATGAATGCGTCCTGATAGCTGTGGCGGAACGCACTGTACGTGGCAATGCATCCGCAAATCAGATTGCAACAGGTAATGATATTTGGAATATGCTTTTTCATCGGAATGATGCTCTATGTGAAATGTTCTCTTTGAACGGAATGACGTCCTTGGAAGGAATGATTCCGAAACGGGTCGGCTATTTCAGACGGGCAATCAACGTCTCGTCGCCCACGGTCGCCTGCCCCATCTTCACCAGCACCTCAGTGCCCAGCGGCAGATACACGTCCACGCGGCTGCCAAACTTGATGAATCCCATGTGGTCATCAATGAAGCACTCCTCGCCCACCTTCGGATACGTTACGATGCGACGTGCCAGCGCACCTGCAATCTGACGAGCCATCACCTCCACGCCATGCGGCGTGCGGATCACCACCATCGAACGCTCATTCTCCGTGCTCGCCTTCGGCAAGTAAGCCTTCAGGTAATTGCCATCCTGATGCGCCACCTTCACCACCGTTCCGTCACAGGGAATCCAGTTCGCATGAACATTCGTCAGACTCATGAAAATGGAAATCATCAGCCGCCTGTCATGGAAATACTCCGTCTCATCCACCTCCTCAATCACCACGATATGACCATCGGCAGGAGCAACCACCGACTTGTTCGTCGGCCCATTGAACATGCGGACCGGACAACGGAAAAAGTTCAGCAAAATGCCGTACACCACCAGCACGATCGCCATAATGATGTACGAACCCCACGACAGCGACTCCTTCGCAAACCACGCCAAAGCAATGATGAGAGCACCCAGACAGCCCGCATAAAGCAGAGTGTGCTTGCCCTCATGATGAAGACGGATTTTATTCCTGCGTTTATTATGTATCAGCGGTTTTTCTTTCGCCATGACAAATTCTCTTTCGACTTTGAGACTCTCTTTTGGCTTGACAATCTCTCTTATCTTATGCAAAGGTAGAGTATTTTCTCAAAAAACACAAACAAAACCCGACTTTTCCGCATTTTTTCTCAAAACTTTTTGGGAAATCCAAAATAAAGCCATAACTTTGCACCCGCATTCGGCAAAGGGACGCATCCTCATCCGAGGTTCTCAGTGCATAAGGTCTCACTTGAGGCTTTCAGCATATAAGACCTCACCTGAAGTTTCCCTGCCCCGAACGCTATGAGGATTGTGCTATGGTGTAATGGTAACACTACAGGTTTTGGTTCTGTCATTCCAGGTTCGAATCCTGGTAGCACAACTCCGGAGACGCGACATCCAAGGTTCCCCGCCTGAAGCTTCCAGCCATTTAAGGACATCCAGTCTTTCGAGGCTTCCAATTGCCCAAGGCATTTTAAGTTTCGAAGGTGTCATTTTTTCTCTCCATCGGACTTGTAGCTCAGTTGGTTAGAGCAACAGACTCATAATCTGGAGGTCCCTGGTTCAAGCCCAGGCTGGTCCACACTGAAAAT
>CADCQH010000185.1 GCA_902803605.1 uncultured Bacteroidales bacterium
CGTGATGTATGGAAGGTGGAGTCGGTGCGGAAGAACTTTGACAAGAATGAAATCAACCTCTTTCGCCGCATCATGAATGAGGGCATCGACAAGGGACTGTTCGAGATTCGCAATGTGCGTCTTGCCGCTGAAATCATGCACTACTGCTTGAAGGGTTGCGAGGTGCCGTACATCTATGGACGATATGCCGCGCAGAATGCAGAGGAGCTGTATCCTTATGTGCGCAGCATGGTGCTCAAGCATTTCTGCAGGACACCGAAATATGGGACTTACCCCAATCGATGAACTGACAAGAATGAATTAGAATCACTTAGGGAACCAATAAGAATCATATAAAAAACACTTAAAAACATAATAATTATGGGACTTTTAGAAGGAAAGACAGCGCTGATCACAGGTGCTGCACGCGGCATCGGTAAGGCTGTCGCAATGAAGTTTGCCCAGGAGGGCGCAAATATCGCATTCACTGATTTGGTACTTAATGATGACATGGCTGCAGGTCTCGAAGCCACTCGCAAGGAGATTGAGGCTTTGGGTGTGACTTGCCGTGCCTATGCTGGCAATGCTGCGGACTTTGCTGAGACGGAGGCTGTGGTGAAGAAGATTCACGAGGACTTCGGTTCTATTGACGTGCTGGTGAACAACGCTGGCATCACCAAAGATGGTCTGATGCTCCGTATGAGCGAGGCCCAGTGGGATGCTGTGCTCAACGTAAACTTGAAGTCGGCTTTCAACTTCATCCATGCTTGTGCGCCTATCATGTTGCGTCAGCGTGGTGGCTCTATTATTAATATGTCATCTGTGGTGGGTGTTCACGGCAATGCTGGCCAGTGCAACTACTCCGCTTCCAAGGCTGGCATGATTGGTCTGGCCAAGTCCATCGCTCAGGAGCTCGGTCCTAAGGGTGTGCGTGCCAACGCTGTGGCTCCCGGATTCATTGAGACTGCCATGACTGCTCAGTTGCCTGAGGAGATTCGTGCCGACTGGATGAAGAAGATTCCGCTCCGTCGTGGTGGTCAGGTGGAAGACATCGCCAATGTATGTCTGTTCCTTGCCTCCGACATGTCCAGCTACGTCAGCGGTCAGGTCATCCAGATTGACGGTGGCATGAACATGTAAAAACGGCAGAACGGTGAATGTCATTTACGAGGACAATCACGTCATCATAGTTTCGAAGACGACGGGGGAGATTGTGCAGGGCGACAAGACCGGTGACAAGCCTCTGAGCGAAACTGTGAAACAATACATCAAGGAAGCGTATGCCAAGCCTGGCGACGTCTTCCTTGGTGTCGTTCATCGCCTGGACCGACCGGTGTTCGGGCTGGTCATGTTTGCCCGCACATCCAAGGCATTGGCTCGGCTCAACACGATGTTTGCCAACGGGGAGGTGAAGAAGACGTACTGGGCCATCGTCAAGGAGGCTCCCGCTGAGCCGGAGGGCACGCTGACGCATTGGCTGGTGCGCAACGAGAAGCAGAACAAGTCGTATGCTTACGACCGCGAGGTGCCGCACAGCAAGAAGGCCGTCCTGGACTACAAGGTCATCGGGCGTTCGGACAATTATTACCTTCTGGAGGTGAATCTGAAGACGGGGCGTCACCACCAGATTCGCTGCCAACTGGCCAAGATTGGCTGTCCCATCAAGGGCGACCTGAAGTATGGCGCCAAGCGGAGCAATCCCGACGGGAGCATCTCCCTGCTGAGCCGCTCGATGCAGTTCATCCATCCCGTCAGTAAAAAGGAAATCGCAGTCGAGGCGCCACTGCCCGACGACAATCTATGGAAATCGTTCCGAGTGTGAACGGAATACCTCTTGGGGTGTGAACGGAAAAGGAAGGTGCCTCGCCATATTGGTGGGGCACCTTCCTTATTATATATTCCTTATTATATATACAGCCACTATAGCCACTATAGTTTCTATGGCTTCTATCCCACAGAGCTACATCTTCGCCATGGCCTGCTCAAGGTCGGCGATGATGTCGTCGGCGTTCTCGATGCCGACGGACAGGCGCACGAGGTCGGGAGCGACGCCTGCCTCACGCAGCTGCTCGTCGGAGAGCTGACGGTGGGTGTGGCTGGCAGGATGGAGGACGCAGGTGCGGGCATCTGCCACGTGGGTGACGATGCTGATGAAGTCGAGGTTGTCCATGAACTTGATGGCCTCCTCGCGGCTTCCCTTCAGTCCGAAGGCGATGACGCCACAAGAACCATTCGGCAGGTACTTCTGACCGAGGGCATAGTACTTATTAGAAGGCAGACCGCAGTAGTTCACCCAACCTACCTTCGGATTCTTCTCCAGCCATTCAGCCACTTTCTGGGCATTGGCACAATGCTGACGCATACGGAGGTGGAGTGTCTCCAATCCGAGGTTGAGCAGGAACGCGTTCTGAGGCGCAGGGATGGAACCAAGGTCGCGCATCAGCTGAGCCACCAGCTTGGTCATGTAAGCCATCTTGCCAAACGCCTTCGTGTAGGTCAGTCCGTGATAACTCTCATCGGGCGTGGTCAGACCAGGGAACTTGTCAGCGTATGCATCCCAATCGAAGTTGCCGCTATCCACCACACAGCCACCGACCTGAGTGGCATGGCCATCCATGTACTTCGTGGTCGAATGCGTCACGATGTCGCAACCCCACTCGAACGGACGGCAGTTGATAGGCGTCGCGAACGTGTTGTCCACGATGAGTGGCACCCCATGCTTGTGCGCCATCTTGGCAAAACGCTCGATGTCGAACACGTTGCCGCCCGGGTTGCTGATGGTCTCGCCAAAGAAGCACTTCGTGTTGGGACGGAACTCCTTCTCGATGCGCTCGTCGTCCCAGTCGGGGTCGATGAACGTACACTCGATGCCCAGCTTCTTCATCGTCACGCCAAAGAGATTGTACGTGCCGCCATAGATGCTGTTCGACGTGATGAAGTGGTCGCCCGCCTCGCAGATGTTGAACACCGCATAGAAGTTCGCAGCCTGACCGCTCGACGTGAGCATCGCGCCCACACCACCCTCGAGGGCGGCAATCTTCTTCGCCACCATGTCGTTCGTCGGGTTAGCCAGACGAGTGTAGAAATAGCCCGCATCCTTCAGGTCGAAGAGGCGCGCCATCTGCTCGCTGGTCTCATATTTGAAAGTAGTACTCTGATAGATGGGCAGCTGCTGAGGCTCGCCCTTCGATGGATTCCATCCGCCATGCACGCAGATGGTCTCAAGATTTTTCTTACTCATATTGTTGGTTTTAGTTTTTTGTCATGCAAAGGTACGACAAAAAAACGCACCGTGCAAATACACGATGCCTTTTTCTCAACAAAACTCAATTTCCACAAAGTTGATACTGATCATCTGAACAAATGACCACGATGCATTGTTTCATTGACAACGCTACAAAGTTTCTTTCTCCCCTACCAATTATTCTTTTCTCCGTATAGAATTTTATATTCCACACTGCAGAACGAAGAATTGAATGTGGTGAAAAAAGAATTATCAGTGGAGAGAGGAAAAAGTTTCCATAGAGAAAGGAAAAATTGGCAGTAACGACTCTTATCCTTGATGCCTACCACCATCTTCAGCCTCATCGGAAGGAAAGACCTCATGGCTGAGGTGTTCTAAATAAAAAGGTGCACCGAACACATGTCCGATGCACCATTATTAATATATAGGAAAATCTTAATTATACGATTCCCTGAGCCATCATAGCGGAAAGAACGTTGGCTTCGCTACGCTACGCCGAAGTTCCTGAGCTCTTCGGCTCGGAATTGATTAAACAATTCCCTGAGCCATCA